>CAXBIJ010000046.1:0-15015 GCA_963975675.1 uncultured Maribacter sp.
CAGTACGACTTTATTTGTTGAATTAATTGCGGATGATGATTTTTTACACCATCATCTATAACGAATAAAAGTTTAACTGGTTCGAACTCTTTATAGTCGGAAATTAATTTCGCGAATAGCGGATTCTCTAAAGCAAAAAGTCCCGAAGTAAAATACAATTGATAATCATATTGAACTTTAAATGACTGTTTTATAGGTTGTAATTGCATATAAATTTAGGTTACGGCAAATAATTTAGACAACAGCATAGATAATGGCAATAATAAAAGAACTGCCAAAGCTAGGTACCAACTAGAAAAGCCAGCCACCCAACAGGCATTCATAATCACAAGTGATAATACGCCAGAAATAACAGCCTTCTTAATATTTTTCGGCGAATTATCTTTGTATGCTTTAAACAAGGGTAAAAAAATTAAAAAGCCGAACAAAAGTAAAAATGGAGTTAACACCAAAATTTCATCTGTCTGTTGCATTACTATAAACGTAATTGTTGCGATAACTATTGCATATAAAATACCAGCCCAAACAATGTGTTTCTTATTGTTACCATGTACTTCTCCCCTGCTAATTAATGTAATAGCAAAAATGTAAATTACGGGGACAATCGCTATATACCAATTTGAAATTTCTGAAACTATCGACATACCCAAAAGTAGATTCAGTCCTCTGCAGATTCCCATATTCAAAGGGCCTGAAAACCCGAATTGTTTAAAATAGGCGTCATAAGTCAAGATAGCAATAGTTAGTACTATGGAAATTACACCGGCTAGCATATTGCAATTAAATGCCAACGAAATACCTAGCACCATTAAAATGACACCAAAATATACAGCTTCATGTATGGGAATCAAACCACTTGGTATGGCTCTTTCAGGACGTTCAACAGCATCCAACTCTGCATCAAAAACATCATTAAAAACAACTCCACCAGCGTATAAGGCTATCGACGAAAAAACCAATGATAAAACGCTAATAGAATTTTCTTTTAAAAAACTAAGTACCTCAATATGCTCAAGAAAAAGAGTAATTGCAACACCAGCCAATATATCTGCAGCGGCAGTTGGCAAATTTGCGGGTCTTGCCAAACGAGCAAAACCCATTAACTTTTCTTTCATTTTAGGTAATTTGGTCCTCGTCGATTCTTGGAGTCTGTCCTCTTAAAACACTATTATCATTAAATAGCTGCGATTGATTTATACTATCTGGTTGCAACCAATGCGCCTCTTTCATTTTACCATTCTTACTGAAGGCATCTAAAGCATTTTGGTAGCAAGTCTTTCTAACATCCTCCATAGAAATACCTCTTTTCAACATTAAAGAAGCAGTTTTCGGCACTGCTAATGGATCACTTACACCCCAGTCTGCAGAACTATCGACAATGATATTTGAACTACCATATTTTCTAACAACCTCAACCATTCGTTCATTACCCATTTTTGTTTTAGGGTAAATAGTAAATGCCGCAATGAAACCACGATCTAGAACATCCTTTACAGTTTCTTCATTATTATGGTCAATAATAACATTTGCTGGGTCCAAGCCATGTTCTAAACAAACTTCCATACTCTTAATCGTTCCCGCTCTTTTATCACGGTGCGGTGTATGAACTTGAACGGTCATATCTAATTCTTTAGCCATTTCTAATTGTATTCTAAAGAACTTATCTTCAGCTGGCGTTTGATCGTCATATCCTATCTCCCCTATGGCAACAACATTCTCTTTATGAACATATAAAGGCAATAATTCAATTACTTGTTCAGCAAGCGCTTCATTATTTGCTTCTTTTGAATTAAGGCCTATTGTACAATAATGTTTAATGCCGAATTGGCTAGCTCTAAATGGCTCCCAACCAACAAGGCTGCTATAATAATCTTGAAAAGAACCTACTTGGGTTCTAGGTTGACCTAACCAAAAAGAAGGCTCTATAATTGCCACCACACCCGCAGCAGCCATTGCTTCATAATCATCTGTTGTTCTTGACGACATATGTACATGTGGGTCAATAATCATCATTTTTTCATCCATACTATTTTTGTTTAAGCGTATTCCAATTTATTCTTCCATCAGCAACTTTATGTCGTAATTCTGGGAAGCTATTTAATAGGGCATTTGCTTTTTTATCATCTGAGTGATAACAGCACAATGCACCTGCTTTATTTTCAATGTGATCTTCACTACTTAGTAGCCTATTCATATCTTTTAAAAGTTCTTCATTAAGAAATTTTGACACGGGCCTCCAAAAAACAGGATCTATTTTTCTTGATGCCGCCCATCTCTCATGGGCATAATCTGAAATTATTCTTGTTAAGTCTTCATTGGCTCGCTCATCTACAGATTCTATTAGCGAAAGATCACGTTCCATAAATGCAGCTTTTAAATACATTTGATTCCACTGTTGATCATTAAAGTATCTTGCAGGATAAGGATTATTCAATGATATGGAATCAAAAATAATTGCAATATTGGTACGTAGTGCTTCAACAGCAGTTTTCTTATATGCTTCGGGGTTAGGTAATAAAACCAAATATTTCAAAAATGTTTCTAGCTCACCTGTATCGGCTACTTGAATAATATTAGCGACTTTAGGTGTATAGAATTCTTTATCATGTTCAAGAATTTCAGACAAAAGATATATTCGTGCCACTTGAAGTAAATTTGCCTTGTGTGCCTTGAAATAGTCAGAACAGTCATCAACTACATTTTCAAACAATATAGGCTTCAAAGCATCAAATTTCACATTTAGGAGACTATAGGTCATAAACAAATCTTTAGAAGATTTGCTTTCTGCCATCTTACTGATTTTAACCTCTAACCAAGCCATACTTTCTGGGGCTCCATATTTGATTAAGATATTTTGAATATGTTCTTGATTGTGCATTTTATTATCTAAGATTGACTATACTTCAAAAATAATTATTATTAATTAGTTAGTTGTCAAAGCAGGTTGATAATAATAGGTGAAGTCTATAAAATATTTCTAATTTTGGATAAAAGAATAATATGCTAGGCTTAAAACTTCCTACAGACCCAAGATGGGTAAATATTGTAGAAAAAAATATTGATGAAATATTAACTGATCATGCCTATTGCGAGCAAAAAGCCGCCAGTACTGCTATATCTCTAATTGTGTCTTTTCCTGAATATACCGAACTAGTAGAAGAAATGGTCGCATTATCTCGAGAAGAAATGGGCCACTTTAAAATGGTTCATGACCTCATCTTAAAACGAGGAAATACATTAGGTAGAGATAGGAAAGATGAATATGTAATAGAACTCTTGAAGTTCTTCCCAAAAGGTGGTAGCCGAACCACTCAACTAGTTCATAGATTATTATATGCCGGACTTATTGAAGCGCGAAGTTGCGAACGTTTTAGACTGCTTTCTGAAGAATTGGAAGACCGAAAACTAGCCGAATTCTATCATAAATTAATGATAAGCGAAGCTGGCCATTACACCATGTTCCTAAAATTCGCACGTAAATATGGAGAACTAGAAGAAGTTAACCAAAAATGGAATAGCCTATTGGAGTACGAGGCCAAAATCATGAAAGATTTAGGCACCAAAGAATCTATACATGGTTAAACCATAATTCAATCCTTTTTTAAATCATTGGCATAATAATCATAGGTCGCAAACTGCGACCTTAACTTTGGTGTTTTCGCTTTGCGGTAGGCATTATCCTGTTTATCTGTAAAAACTCTGGCCTTCATATTATCCTTCCAACAAAGCTCAAAAGTATCCATCAATTCTTTTTTAATATCTTCATCATAGATTGGGCATCCTACTTCAACCCTATAATCCAAATTTCTAGTCATCCAATCGGCAGATGATATATAAATTTTCGGATTGCCCCCATTAGCGAATGCGAATAATCTTGTATGCTCTAAAAATTTATCGACAATACTTATTGCTTCTATGTTTTCGCTCATACCTTTAATACCTGGCACTAAACAACATATCCCCCTTATAATCAACTGGATCTTTACCCCCGCTCTACTCGCTTCGTACAGTTTATCAACCATCTTATATGAAGTAAAACTGTTCATTTTTATTTTAATATAAGCTTCTTTACCTAAAATGGCATTTGCAATCTCTACATCTATCAATTTCATAAATGCATTTTTGGTATAATGCGGTGATACAATAAGGTGTTTGTATTTATTAATTTTATAGGTAGTTTCAAAAAAGTCGAATATCTTGTTCAACTCCTTTAAGATTGGATCGTGAGCCGTAAATAAGGTATAATCCGTATAAATTCTTGCTGTAGATTCATTGAAATTCCCTGTACTTATGAAACCGTAGCGCTTAATTACATCTCCTTCTTCACGTTCAATTAAGCAAATCTTACTATGCACCTTTAAACCTGGAACTCCAAAAATCAACTTAACACCCTCGGCCTGAAGCTGTTCTGCATATTCAATATTAGCCTCTTCATCGAAACGTGCTTGAAGCTCAATTTGGACTGTAACTTGTTTCCCGTTTTTAACCGCATTGATTAATGATGCCGCTACTTGAGAATTACTTGCTAATCTATAAACCGTAATCTTTATCGAACGTACCTTTGGGTCTAACGCTGCCTCACGTAAAAACTTCAAGATATAGGTGAATGTATGGTAAGGTGTATATTGTAAGTAATCTTTTTTAGCGATACTCTCTAATATGCTACCTTCAATACTCAAACCTTTTACTGGTAAAGGAGTGATTTTTTCATACAACAAATCTTTTCTACCCAAACTTGGAAAGCCCATGTAATCTCTCCGGTTATGATACCTCCCGCCTGGTATAACGCTATCAGTATCTTCAATATTCATTTTTTCCTTTAGAAAAGTCAACGTATCTCGACCTATATTTTTATCATATACAAAACGAACTGGATCACCAATTTTTCTATCCTCCACACTCGAAGATATCTTCTCGATAAAACTCTTACTTAAATCATTATCCATGTCAAGTTCTGCATCTCTTGTAATTTTGATCATATGAGCCGAAATCGATTCGTACTCAAACATGGTAAAAATGTTATCTAGACAATATCTAATTAAATCATCTAGAATAATGATAAAGCTTTTATCTTCTTCATCTGGTAGTACCACAAAACGGTCTATACCTTTGGGAATCTCAATTAATGCATACCGCTTTTCTTTTTTACTATGGTCACTTTTAATAACCATTTTAATTGCTAGGTAGGCAGCAGTATCTTTAAGTGTTGGAAACCGAGTTAGCTCATTTAAAATAATTGTCATTAATTGCGGACTTACCTCTTTTAAAAAATAGTCTTTCGCAAATTCTTTCTGACTTTCATTTAATTCAGTTTCCTTGATAATAAATATATTCTTGCCCTCAAGCTCATGTTCTATTTTCTTAAGTATAACTAAACTCTTTGTTTGTTGTTCAATTACAATATTTGTAATTTCCTCTAATAAATCTTTGGCTTTTTCACCACCCAGTACACTCTTTCCATTTCTACCAGCCTCAACAATACGTTTTACAGTTGCATAACGAACTTTAAAAAATTCATCTAAATTATTAGAGAAAATACCTAAAAACCGTAGTCTTTCAATTAAAGGAACGTTCTTATCAGCACTCTCTTGCAATACGCGTTCGTTGAACCAAAGCCAACTAATTTCTCTATTTACGTACTGGTTATTATTTTTTATCATGCTTTTAATTGCTTTGGAAAAATAGTTAGTATTGTTGAGCCCTGTTCAATACTAGACCATGAATTATCATTAAATTGTAACTGTACAAACCCGCTAGTCGGCACATTATCAATATGCTTGTTTCCTAATGCGTTTGCAATATATGTGAAAGCATGGTTATGCCCGAAAATGAGGACATTATGCAATGAATCATCTAAATTCTTTATAAAATCGATTACTTTATCGCCTGAGAAATCATATAAATCAGAAACTACTGAAAAGTGTTTCAATGGATGATTTAATATTCTGGAAAAAATCATACTTGTATGTAATGCCCTATTTGCAGGACTAGAATACACATAATCTATTTTTAAATTTTTACGCGAAAATTCTGTTGCCACCAAATGGGCATCTATTATACCTCTTTGCAACAAGGCCCTATCTTGATCACTTACATTTAGCTCCCAAGAGGATTTACCATGGCGCATTAAAAACAAATTCTTCATTTAAACTTTATAAAATTAAGGTGCCAATCGCTCCATTCTCCAATCAAAATCATCTGTTAACGTATAACGAATACGATCATGCAACCTATTAGGTCTTCCTTGCCAAAATTCGATTGAAACTGGCCTAACTAGGTAACCACCCCAATGCTCTGGACGCTCAATTTCCTTACCACTATATTCCTTTTCTAGCTGAGATAGTTTTGCTTCCAATATCGTTCTACTTTCGATTACAGTACTTTGGTCAGACACCAAAGCACCTAATTTACTGCCGACTGGACGTGATTCAAAATAACCATCAGAAAGGTTTTTAGCTAATTTCTCGGCAGTTCCTTTAATAATAATCTGCCGCTCTAAATTCGGCCAAAAAAAGGAAATACATATTTTAGGGTTATTTGCAATTGCCAAACCCTTCTCGCTATTATAATTTGTATAAAAAATGAAACCTTCGTAAGTATACTTTTTAAGTAATACTACTCTGCTTTTAGGAAAACCATCTAAACCCACTGTAGAAACTGTCATAGCATTAGGTTCGTCAACACTATCTGACTTTTCAACTTCGTAAAACCAAGTTTGAAAGAGTTGAAGTGGATTATCAGAAATACTATCTTCCATCAAAGCACTTTTCTCGTACGACTTTCTATAACCACTTAAATCTTTCTGCATCATTTTCAAGTTAAAAACAAGATAAACAAAGTTCTAAAAAGAAAGGAAAATAAGTGCCATTAAATCAGATTAAAACGAACTAAAAATCAAATGAACGACCATCGTCAGCAAGTAGAACATTAGAAAAAACAGTTGTGGCTTCTTTCTTGAAAAGTTCTATAGATTTATAGCGAGTAGAATAATGTCCTAATACTAAGGTTTTTACATTTGCAACTTTTGCTATTTTAGCTGCTTGTAATGCTGTGGAATGTTTTGTTTTGGCAGCTAATTCTGATTCTGACTCCAAAAATGTAGATTCGTGATACAAAACATCTACCCCCTTTACTTGTTCCGATAAATTTGTGTCATAAACAGTATCACTACAAAATGCGTACGATTTTGGTTTAGCTGGATCAAAGGTTAATTCTTTATTCGATATCGTTTTACCATTATCTAAAGTAATATCCTTTCCATTTTTAATATTCTGAAAGTATGCTTTATCAATTCCGTAGTTTTGAGCAGCTTCGATATTCAATTTTCTTTTACCCTTTTGCTCTTGAAATAAAAAACCATTGGTATAAATTCGATGATCTAAAGGTATAGTAGTTACTGAAATCTTTTTGTCTTCAAAAATAAGCTCAGGTTCTTTACTACTTAATTCATGAAACAGCAATGGATAATTAGTCCAAGAATCTCCCAATTTCAACAGCAGGGTTATCGCTTCTTTAATACCTTTTGGACCATAAATATGTAATTCCTTTTCCCTCCCTAACAAACGCATAGTAGATATTAATCCTGGGAGACCGAAAAAATGGTCCCCATGAAGATGGGAAATAAAAATATAATTTATTCTAGAAAACTTTACTTTACACCTACGCAACTCTACTTGAGTACCTTCACCACAATCAATAAGAATTATATGATTATTAATTTCTAAAACCTGGGCCGTAGGGTTCGTTAACGTTCTTGGAGTTGCCGCATAACAACCTAGTATGGTAAGGCGCATAAATAAGTATGAAAATAAATTTTATTAAATAGTAAAGCTAGAAATTTTACAATCCTAAATCACGTTCAATTTCTTCCATTTCAACAATATCTCTTGCTTCTTGTAATGAAGGAACTATATTAATTTCATCTGGCACATCGTCATATGAAACTTTATCGGAAACCAAAACAAATGATTTCCCATTTTTTTTATGCCTTTTCGCTAATTCTAAGAACGATATAACGTTATAAGGAGACAGTTTTGAAAATCCTAATAAATCTAAGACCAGATTATCATTCTTCAATTTAGCATACTCCTTTTCCAAATTTTCCAAAAACAGCTCAATAGAATTTTTTTCTTGAGATATTACAATCAACGATTCTTCTGTATTAAAAACCATATCACTTTATTTTAGATGCCAATAAATAAATAACCGCCATTCGTATGGCTACACCGTTCTCAACTTGATTCAAAATTATAGATTGTTTTGAATCTGCAACATCACTAGTAATTTCAACACCCCTATTAATTGGGCCTGGGTGCATAATTACAATTTCTTTATCTAAACTATCTAGCAGTTTTTTGTTAACTCCAAACTGCTGTGTATATTCTCTTGTTGTTGGAAAATAACTGATATCAAGTCTTTCGTTCTGTATACGCAACATATTAGCTACGTCGCACCACTCCAATGCCTTTTTTAAATTAGTTTCAACTCCCACACCTAAAGAATCTATATACTTTGGTAATAGTGTTTTAGGACCACACACTTTAACATTTGCTCCTTGTAATTTTAAAGCGAATATATTTGATAAGGCAACTCTAGAGTGAAGAATATCGCCCACAATCACAACATTTTTACCAGCTACATCTCCCAATTTTTCTCGAATTGAATACGAATCCAATAAGGCTTGTGTTGGATGTTCATGCGCACCATCACCAGCATTAACAATTGAAGCTTTTACATGTTTTGAAAGAAATATACCAGCCCCTGGATTAGGATGCCGCATCACCACCATATCCACCTTCATCGATAGAATATTGTTCACGGTGTCTATTAGTGTTTCCCCCTTCGTTACCGAAGATTGACTTGCAGAAAAATTAAGAACGTCTGCTGATAGTCTCTTTTCAGCCAATTCAAATGACAACTTGGTTCTAGTACTGTTCTCAAAAAAAATGTTAGCAATGGTAATATCGCGAAGTGAAGGAACCTTTTTAATTGACCGATTAATTACTTCTTTAAAATGATCAGCTGTTTCAAAAATAAGTTGAATATCAGCTTCCTTAAGATATTTGATTCCCAGTAAGTGTTTAACACTCAGTTCGCTCATTTTTTTATCTATTTACTAAATATATGATATCCTCTCCATCATTTTCTTGCCACATTACCTTTACTTTTTCGTCGTTAATAGCATCTACCTGGCGACCTCTGTAGTTAGGTTGAATAGGTAAATGTCTACTAAACCTTCGGTCAATTAAGCATAATAACTCAACATCTTTAGGCCTACCAAATGACTGTAGAGCAGTCAAAGCTGCATTAATGCTTCTACCGGTGTAAAGTACATCGTCAATTAATACTACATTTTTATCCTCTACCAAAAAATCGATACTGGTTTCGGTCGCTTCTAAAGTTTTATCGCCTCTTCTAAAATCATCTCGATAAAAGGTAATATCTAAAAATCCTAGATTGATATCCTTTACCTTATATTCTTCCTTTAATATCTTGGTTAATCGCTGTGCTAAAAATTTACCTCTAGGTTGAATTCCTATAAGCACTGTATTTTCAAAAGTTAAATGGTTTTCAAGAAGCTGACAAGCCAATCGATGAAGGATGATATTTATTTCTTTGGAAGAAAGTAAAACTTTTTGACTCATAATTAACACCCCTGCATTTAGCTAAACAAAAATAGATAATTCTATTTGAAATTCAATTAAAGAATTATGGCATTAAAGAAAGTGCTCTCAATAAAAAAAAATAAAGCTAAATCTACATAGAATAAGCATTAATTATGTTCTAAATATAAAAATCTGCTCCTGATTATCTATAAAAAGTAGATAGCATGAAAAATTTAAAAAAAAAGCCCGGATATATATCCGGGCTTCTTTTTTTTAATCCTATTAAGGAATAAATTAAGAAATTACTTCTTCTTTTTAGAATCAGCAGCTTCCATTTTATCCTTCAACGCTTGTAAAGCATCGTTTGCATCACCTAAAGTAGGCTTAGCTTCATCTGCGCTAGCTGCTTGTCTTTTGACAGCTGCTTTCACATTACGTTGCTCTTCTTCACGGAAAATAGCAGTATGACTAGCTACTACGCGTTTGAAGTCTTTATTGAACTCAATAATCTTGAATTCAGCTTCATCGCCTTTACCTAGTTTCTTACCATCTTCTTTTTCTAAGTGACGTTGTGGTATAAATGCAGTAATATCTTCGTTAAATTCAATTGTTGCACCTTTATCAACTACATCAGATATAGTTGCTTTATGAACAGTACCTAACGCGAACTCAGTTTCATATTTATCCCAAGGGTTTTCAGTAGTCTGCTTATGACCTAAGCTTAACTTACGACCATCAACATCTAGTTCTAACACCTCAACCTCTAAAGTATCACCAACATTAGTGAATTCAGATGGATGCTTGATTTTCTTAGTCCAAGATAAATCAGAGATATAAATTAAACCATCAATACCTTCTTCTAGTTCAACAAAAACACCAAAGTTTGTAAAGTTTCTTACAATACCTTTATGTTTAGAACCTACAGGATATTTAGTTGTAATATCAGTCCATGGGTCTGGAGTTAATTGCTTGATACCTA
This sequence comes from uncultured Maribacter sp., assembly GCA_963975675.1. Taxonomy (GTDB): domain Bacteria; phylum Bacteroidota; class Bacteroidia; order Flavobacteriales; family Flavobacteriaceae; genus Maribacter. The sequence continues at coordinate 10,585 of CAXBIJ010000046.1, forward strand.
ATGACATTTTACGATCTTCACGATCCAACGTCAATACGATAGCCTCAACCTCATCACCTACTTTTACGAAATCTTGAGCGGAACGTAAGTGTGTAGACCATGACATTTCAGATACGTGAATAAGACCTTCAACACCTTCAACAACTTCGATAAATGCACCGTAATCAGCTATAACGACTACTTTACCTTTAACTTTGTCTCCGATTTTAATCTCATCACTTAAAGCTTCCCAAGGATGCTTCTCTAATTGCTTAAGACCTAATTGTATTCTAGATTTGTTTTCATCAAAATCAAGAATTACAACATTTAATTTTTGATCTAATTCAACAACCTCGTTCGGGTGATTAATTCTACTCCACGAAAGGTCAGTAATGTGAACTAAACCATCAACACCACCAAGATCAATAAAGACACCGTAAGAAGTAATGTTTTTAACAATACCTTCTAATACTTGTCCTTTTTCTAGTTGACTAATGATTTCTTTTTTCTGCTCTTCAATATCGGCTTCAATAAGCGCTTTATGAGAAACAACAACGTTTTTAAATTCGTGGTTGATTTTCACAACTTTGAATTCCATTGTTTTGTTTACATACTGATCGTAATCACGAATAGGCTTCACATCTATTTGTGAACCTGGTAAGAATGCCTCAATTCCAAAAACATCAACGATCATACCACCTTTAGTTCTGCATTTAACAAAACCACTAACGATTTCTTCTTTGTCATGAGCCGCATTAACACGATCCCAAGCCATGATAGTTCTTGCTTTTCTGTGAGACAATACTAATTGACCACTTTTATCCTCACGGATATCAATCAAGACCTCTACCTTGTCACCAACTTTTAAACCTGGGTTGTAACGAAATTCGTTTAACGAAATTACACCTTCAGATTTTGCGTTGATATCAATGATAGCTTCTCTATCTGTAATATAAACTACTTTTCCTTCAACAACTTCTGCATCTGCAGTGTCAACGAAGTTTTCAGCCACTAATTTTTCAAATTCTTTCAATTTTGAATCATCAACACGCTCAATTCCTTGTTCGTATTTTTCCCAATTGAAATTCTCTAAAAATTCTTGTGGATCTTGCTGCGGAGTCTCTACAGCAGTTTGTTGTGTTGCTTCGGTAGTTTCAGCTACCTCTGCGTTTGTTTTTTCTTCAGCCATTTGCTGATTATTAATTTGTATTTCATAACCTTATCAAGACTTAGGCAACGACTATGAAAGTAGTTATATTGATTTTTTACACCTTTTTCTCTTGAATTCCTTGCAAAAAAGGTGTGCAAAAATAATCATTTTATTTAAAATAGGCAACTTAGCTTAGTATGTTTAATTCATTTATCGATTATGGCACGATTTTAGAATAAAATAGTGTAAATATGCGTATATTGAAAGCATAAAATTAACCATTAAAAAAAGTATTACTATGAGTGTTAAAGCAAAATACCAAGGTGTTTTAGACCTAGGTGAGCAATTAGGTATAAAAGACGGAAATGTAACCGTAGAAGGTGATGTTCTTAAAGTGAAAGGACAAGCAAAAACACCTTACGAAAAAGACTTAATCTGGGACAAAATTAAGCAATTAGGTGGCGAAAGTCCTTCTGACATAAAAGCTAACATTACAGTTGAAGACAATTCTGTTTATCACAGACACGTTGTTAAAGGTGGTGAGTCTTTAAGTAAAATAGCAAAACACTATTATGGTGACGCTATGAAATACAAAGCAATTTTCGAAGCAAATACAAACATCTTGAAAAATCCGGATGTAATTCATCCTGATCAAGTTTTGGTTATACCGAAAAAATAAAGATTACATTAAAGTAAAAAGGGGTTAGCAATGCTAACCCCTTTTTTTATGCTTACTTGTTTATAATGCGAAGCGCATGCTCATAAATTCTTTGAAACTGATCTTCTAATCCTAAATCGCTATTGTCAAATTCAATAGCATCATCTGCCTTTTTTAAAGGTGAAATTGCTCGATTACTATCAATATAATCTCGCTCTTGTACATTCTCTAAAATATCGTCATAATTCACATCTTCACCCCTATCTAACAATTCTTTATAACGCCTTACAGCTCTTTTTTCTGGTGAAGCTGTCATGAAAATTTTAAGTTCAGCCTCAGGAAATACAACGGTACCAATATCTCTACCATCCATAACCACACCTTTTTCAGCTCCCATACTCTGTTGCATGGCCACCAGCTTTTTTCGCACTAGTTCTAACTCTGCAACCTGACTTACATTCTTTGAAACGGGCATCGTTCGAATTTCCTTCTCAACGTTTTCGCCATTCAAATACATTTCGCCATATCCTAAATCGGCATTAAAAACAAATTTCAAATCAACTGCATCCAAAGAATCAACTAAAGGAATTTTTTCAATTTTACTGTTTTTTGCAAATCCAGATCTCATTGCAAATAATGTAACTGCGCGATACATTGCACCAGTATCTACATAGATGTAATGTAACTTTTTCGCCAATTGCTTAGCTAAAGTACTTTTACCTGTGGAGGAAAATCCGTCAATAGCTATGGTAATTTTTTTCATTATTCCAAAAGTATAAATAAAAGAACGGTTAAAGCTCTTTTGCGTTTTTAACGTTATCGTCGGTTATCGCAATATCAATCACCTCTGACATTTCCTTCACATAATGAAATGTCAATCCTTTTAAATAGGATTCTTTTATTTCCTTAATATCACGTTCATTATCGGCACAAAGGATAATTTCTTTAATTCGAGCTCTTTTAGCTGCAAGAATTTTTTCTTTAATTCCACCTACAGGCAATACTTTTCCACGTAACGTAATTTCACCTGTCATTGCCAAACTCTTTTTAATTCGCTTTTGAGTGAACAACGAAACTAAAGAGGTTAACATTGTTATACCTGCACTTGGACCATCTTTTGGTGTTGCACCTTCAGGAACATGAATATGTACATTGTACTTTTCAAAAATTTCCGGATTGATACCAAAACGGTCTGCATTTGATTTTATATACTCCATCGCAATAGTTGCAGACTCTTTCATGACCTTACCAAGATTACCGGTTATTGTCATGACACCTTTACCTTTTGATAGTATCGATTCTATAAATAGAATATCTCCTCCTACACTCGTCCATGCTAAACCAGTTACAACACCTGCAACTTCATTATTCTCATATTTATCACGCTCCATTTTAGGGGCTCCCAAAACTTCGATAATAACATCATTACTAACTTTAATCTCATATTCCTCTTCAGTAGCAATTGATTTAGCTGCATAACGCACCATTTTTGCTATTTGCTTCTCTAATGAACGTACACCAGATTCGCGCGTGTACCCTTCAACTATTTTCTCTAATTGAGGTTTGCCAATTTTCAAATGCTTGGTATTTAAACCATGCTCAGTTAATTGTTTTGGAAGCAAATGCTTTTTAGCAATTTCTACTTTCTCTTCAATCGTATATCCACTTACGTGAATAATTTCCATACGGTCTCTAAGCGCTGGTTGAATATCTCCTAAATTATTAGCAGTTGCAACAAACATTACTTTAGACAGATCATAACCTAATTCTAAAAAATTATCATGAAAATCACTGTTCTGCTCTGGGTCTAAAACTTCTAACATCGCAGAAGAAGGATCACCTTGATTACTATTCGATAATTTATCAATCTCATCTAAAATAAAGACAGGATTCGATGTTCCTGCTTTTTTCAGGCTTTGAATTATCCTACCTGGCATAGCTCCGATATAGGTTTTTCGATGTCCTCTAATTTCCGCTTCATCACGCAAACCACCCAAGGACATTCTTACATATTCTCTACCTAACGCCTCAGCAACCGATTTACCTAATGATGTTTTACCTACGCCCGGTGGGCCATAAAGGCATAAAATCGGTGACTTCATATCATTTCTCAATTTCAAGACAGCCAAATATTCGATAATTCTACGCTTAACATCTTCTAAACCATAATGGTCCCGGTCTAAAATTCGTTGAGCACGTTTCAAATCGAACTTATCTTTAGAAAATTCTTTCCAGGGTAAATCAAGCAACAAGTCTAAATAATTTCTTTGGATAGAATATTCAGCCACTTGCGGATTCATTCGTTGCATTTTAGACAACTCTTTCGTAAAATGCTCTTTAACCTTTTTACCCCATTTTTTCTTTTTGGCTCTGATTTTCATTTCCTCCAACTCCTCATCATATGAAACACCACCCAATTCTTCTTGTATGGTTTTCATCTGCTGGTGAAGAAAATATTCTCGTTGTTGTTGATCTAAGTCATTTCTAACTTTTGATTGAATATCGTTTTTCAACTCCAATTTCTGCATCTCAACATTCATATATTTCAATGTTGCCAATGCTCTGTCTTGTAAGCTACCAATCTCTAATAAATCTTGTTTAGCCTTTACATCTAAATTTAAATTAGAGGATACAAAATTTATAA
>CAXBIJ010000047.1:0-15013 GCA_963975675.1 uncultured Maribacter sp.
TTATTAAGCCCACAGTAAATGCTCTTTTTCTCTCAGAATTAGGTATTGAGCAATTGCCATTTGCTTTTTTATTAGTTGCGATTACGGCCGTAACTAGCTCATATTTCTATTCAAAAGCAGTTTCTCGTTTCTCCCTCAAAAAAGTCATAGAGGTAACTATTATAAGCTCTATCACAATTCTTATTGGATTAGGTATTTTATTATCACTACATGTAGTTAGCGGTGTATTACTTTACTTTTTTTATATATGGGTAGCGATATATGCAGTCTTGTCCGCTTCTCAATTTTGGATTTTGGCTAATTTGGTTTTCAGCATAAGAGAAGCCAAAAGATTATTTGGCTTTATAGGTTCTGGGGCTATAATTGGCGGAATTTTCGGTGGTTATCTCACTTCTATTCTTGCGCCACTTATTGGTAACGAAAATTTGATGTTCGTGGCTGCCCTATTGCTGTTTTTTTGCATACCATTACTTCGCAAGATTTGGAATATTAGGGTTAAGAAAAATGTTTCATTTAGAAAGCATAAAAATCCGATAAGTAATACAGAACCTCCTCTGAAACTTATTCTAAAATCTAAACATCTCACTTATATTGCTAGTATTGTTGCCGTAAGTGTTGTTGTTGCGAAGCTTGTCGATTATCTTTTTAGTGAATTTGCCTCGTCTTCAATAACTGATGCAGATGATTTAACTGCTTTTTTTGCTTTTTGGTTTTCAACATTCAATCTATTATCTCTGTTTATTCAGTTATTTTTCACCCATAGAATTGTAGGTGTTTGGGGAGTTGGTTTTTCATTACTACTCTTACCTATTGGTATTTTCGGTGGAAGTATTTTATTTCTTCTGTTACCAGAACTTTCGGCTGTTGTAGTCATTAAGGCTATGGATGGAATACTTAAACAATCTATACACAAAAGTGCCTCTGAACTTTTGACATTACCACTGCCCTTCGATTTAAAAAACAAAACCAAATCGTTTATCGATGTTGTCGTAGATAGTTTGGCCACAGGTGTTGCTGGATGTCTTTTAATATTCGTCGTACGAGGGCTAAACCTACCTTCGTTTTACATAGGTATTTTAATTATTGTATTGGTCTGTCTATGGTTGTATTTTATTTATAAAGTGCGAATAGAATATTACAAAACCTTTAGAACAAACTTAGAAGTCTTAACCGATACTTTTAAAAAGACAAAAAAAATTACTGCTTCTAAATCCTCGGTCGTTGCTGGTATGCGTTCTGTTTTTAAAAATGGAAGCGAGGAGCAAATTCTCTTTATGCTCGATAAATTGATGGAAATCAATGATAGACGTTTTGCCGATAATGTTGAGTTATTATTAGAACACCCAAGTAATAAAGTAAAACGATCTGCTATTCAAAATCTATACTTTTTAAATTCAAAAAGTATGACCTCTAAAGTTTCTGAGCTTTTAAAAATAGAAGATAAAGATTTAACCATTGCCACTTTAGCCTACATTTTGAGCTTTGCCCATAAAGACAAATCGTTCGTTTTCGATGCTTATTTAGAAAATTCGAATCAGCGTATTTCTTCGGCAGCTTTATTCTGTTTGGCAAGAGAAGCTAAACATAATTATTCTTTAAAACAGCGCTATTCTTTATCTGACCGAATTTCTAAATCGCTTGAGTCCTTTGAAAAAATTCCAGATAACGAAATCAATTTAGAATCTGTAATTGACATATTGGGCGTTGCCAACATTCCAATTTATCACAACAAGCTCATTGAATTTTTAAAGCATAAAAATGAAGAAATAGTAATGACCACCATTAAGTCTATCGCTACTACAATGGACCCTAACTTAGGTCAACATATTATTCCGTTTTTAGCACAAAAAAAATATAGACCTACGGTTATAGAGGCATTTAAACAATTTGGCCCTCAAATATTACCATTACTTCGTAAGAATGTTCAGGAAAGGCTGCAACCCTTAACTGTAATTCGATTCATACCTATGGCCATGCAATCTTTTTATTCGAAGGAAGCTGTTCATCAATTACTAGGCATCTTAACCGATAATGATTTAACAGTTCGCCTAGAGGTCGTAAGAGCTTTAAGTGCGATTCGCTCAACACATCCACAGTTAAAATTCAATCGTTATAAAGTAGTGTCTGTAATCTTTGATGAGTGTAAGTTGCACCATCAAACATTGTCTTCGATGCATACTCAGATAATTATCTCTTATCGAAACCGAACCAAGTCTAAAAAAGAGATTGGTGATGCTGAACGAGATGCACGAACCAGCCTTTTAGAGCTTTTAGAACGGAGGTTAGAATCTGGTTTAGAGCGCATCTTTAAATTATTAGGTTTACGCTACCAACAAAAAGATGTTGCCATTGCATATGAAGGTCTTTTAAGCCATAAGCAAGAGGCACAACACAATGCCATTGAATTTTTAGACAATCTGCTAACAGGTGAATTAAAACGCAAACTGCTGCCTATTATTGAAGAATCTGCCCTCGACATATCATCAGAAGAAGAGCTTCAAAAAATTAAACATAAGATTCCATCAGAATTAGAATGTTTTAAATTATTACTACAAGGTAACGACCTAAAAATAAAGTTGGCGGTATTATTCCTAATAGCTCAACAAAAAGAACCTCGATATTTAAATATTGTAGAAAATCATCTTAATGATACCGATCCCAAAATTAGAAGTTTCGCATTAGATGCATTTAATGCTATAAACGATTCACAGTAATAGAATGCTTTTATAACTATTTAATTTTCTTGTATCTTAATGGCTAACAGGATTTAGCTGATCACAAAAACAACTTAGTATGGCAAGATTTGTAAGAAAGAGTAAAGATGAAATCGGTAGAGCACCAGACGAACTCTTCTACAGGGGAGATAAGAAGATAGACGAAGTCTTAATTCGAGTTATCGATTTTGATGCAAACAATCTTAATGAGCAGCCTTTAAAAGATATTACCGAAGCCTTATCCTACCAAGACAAAAAGACAGTTACTTGGTTGAATATAGATGGTTTACACAACAAGGAGCTAATGCTAAACATAGCAAAAGGGTTTCAATTAGATGAACTCGTTTTAGCAAATGTTATGAATACCTCATCGAGACCTACGGTTCAAGAATTCGATAATTGTATTTTTCTATCTATAAAAATGCTTCAACTTAATGAAGAAGATGGTAGGCTTATTGTTGAAAATTTAAGCTTGATACTAACGAAAAGCGTATTGATTTCTTTTCAAGAGAAAAAAGGTGATGTATTTGAACCTATTAGAGACCGAATTCGAAAGAATAGAAAGCGTATTCGAAATGGATGGACAGATTATTTAACCTTTGCCTTATTAGATATTGTGATTGATAATTACATCTACATCTTAGGTGTGTTAGGTGAGAAAATTGAGGTGCTAGAAGAGAGCATTGGTAATCAACCAAACAAGTCGACCATTAAGAAAATTAATAACTACAAACGAGAATTGAACTTTCTAAGAAGAAATATTAGTCCGGCAAAAGAAATGATTCTGACGCTTTCAAAATTAGAATCAGAATTCATATTTGAATCGACCTACGTACATTTTCAGGAACTTCGTGATAACATAAATCAAGCTACAGATTCATCAGACAGTTATCGAGAAATATTAACCGATCAGTTAAATCTGTACCATACGTCGATAAGTACAAAGCTAAACGACATCATGAAATTCTTAACGATATTCTCAGTCATTTTTATTCCGTTAACATTTATTGCTGGTATATACGGCACTAACTTTGATAATGTGCCAGAACTACATTTTAAATATAGCTACTATATCATGTGGGCCGTGATGGTATTAGTAGCCATTATAATGCTTATTTATTTTAAAAAAAGAAACTGGTTTTAACCTTGAAGTACTATCTCCATGAAAAAATCTTTTACTGTTACTCGAGTGTCGTTTAAAACGATATCAGAATTACCTGGATATTGGACAGAATCAAAATATCTTGATTTATTAGAACTGATGGATTTTGATAATCCAGCTGGTTTAGATAAGGCTGAAATAAAGGATATGTGTTTAATGTCTTTAACAGATAATGAACCCGAAGATGCCGCAAAAATAGTACTCACCTATGTTTTTGGCGACAAACTTAACAAGGGTCAAATCGACAATCTTTCAAATGAAATGCTCGAAGAAAAGTTATGGGAAGAATATGCAGATTTAAGCTTGCATGAAGAATTTTTCGCCATTCATCAATTATTATACGATGCCTTTGAAGGAACTTTCCCTCATCCCGAAGCTGTTTCATTTCAAGTAAAAATTCAGGAAATGGCTAAAAACAGCCTTTCTATATTTGAAGATTACCCTGAGGCTCCTTTAGTTCGTTTATTAGCAGGTGGCTTACCAGATAATACTGTTATAAATCGCCTTTTTGATGATAAACTTGAAGGTGAACAATTTCAAGAAGCAAAGGATATTCTTTGGCAATTGAATATGACTAAAAATGAAAATAATGAATTAATAGCTAATGTGATTTCTTCTCATTATTGGTTTAAAGATTTAAAGTATGTAGATGGGTTTGAAGCAGAAACCCACGCAGATGAATAAAACCGGAAATAGCTATTGATTCTATCTCAAAAAAGCTATAGATTCCTATTATTTTCTATACAAAAGTTATACCCCGTCTTCCACAAATTTCAGCTACTTTTTCAAAATTAGGTGGTCCTGCAGGTAATTGTGCCAATTCTTGAAACATAAACTCGATACCTGCAGGAAAAGCGGAGGTAATCATTTTAGCTTTTTCTGTACCTACAACTTTCCAAGTATGTGCGATTCCTTTTGGCGCGAATGCAATATCACCTGCTTTCAAGACAGTGGTTCTATTGTTAACGGTTATTTCCACTTCTCCCTTAACCACCCTAAAAATTTCATCTTCCTTGGTATGGATATGCGGCGGTATGCCCACACCAGGAGCAACATTATCTACCCATTCAACAATTTGATTGTTTGTATCCTCACCCAACAATTTATGAGTCTGTATATCCCCAATTACATTAAGTACTTCTCCATCATCATCTTTAACCACTTTTGGGTTATTAAAAGAAACATGAGGGGTAGAAAATAATTTTGGTTGACTAAGTAATACTCCAGGCAACAATGCCATTCCCATACCTATTCCTGAATTTTTAATAAAACGCTTTCTATCCATGATTTTAATTTTACACCAAATTAGATATAAAATAAATCGGTTAAAATGCGAAAACAACGGTTTATACTTTGAATTTAAGAACTACCACTTCTTCTAAGTACAGAAGGATTGGTTCCCGTTTGGGTCTTAAAGAAATAGCTGAAATAATCTGGTGTAGAAAAACCTAAATCATAACTAATCTCCTTAATTGTTCGATTAGTGAATTTTATAGCATGACGTGAACGAATCAATAACTGTTCAATAATTATACTCTTAGGACTAACATTAAGCACTTCTTGAACGCATTCATTCAAATATTTTGCAGATATATTAAGTTTCGACGCATAGTACCCTACTTCATGAGATTCGACAATACTCTTATCTACTAACTGTTTAAACTCATATACAATGTTTGCCTTTGTTTGGCTTTTTTCAATAATTGATTTTATATTACATTGACCGTCGCAGTAAACAAAGAAAGTATTCAATAATGATATTAATGCATCTTCTTTATTATTTAAATGAGAACCCAAAAGCTCATCTATCATTTCTAAAATAGCTTGGGTTCGTTTCTCGATACCCGGACTTAATTTAAATAGCGGAATGGTTCCGGAATTAAATAGTCTCACTTTATTGATATGAAGTTTACTTAACAATGGATTGCTAAGTATTTCGTGCGATAATTGGAGTAAATAACCTGTATTTTCAGCGTTATGTTTGGTATAAAGCTTCCATTGTACTTTATTATCCAAGAAAAAAATAGAATTTGATATGTTTGGATATAAAACACCATCTATCTCAACACCTTTAATTTCATCCTTTACCCAGCATACAGCATAGTCAGAATCATCAGAAGAGTGGGAAACATTTTTGACAATTTTCGATATTTTGATTGTATCGTTTTTCATCAGTAAAGTGTCAATTTAGATAATAAGCCAAGAATAAGCACATAGCCTTTAATGCCTTAATATACAACATTTTAAATTTCTCTGATTATGAATTTTGCTCTAACTCAATAATCAAATTAGCAACCAAAGCTGTCCAACCAGTTTGGTGAGAAGCTCCTAATCCTTTACCAGAATCCCCATCAAAAAACTCATAAAAGAAATGCTCATTTTTAAAATGTTCATTTTTCGTAAACACCTTATTTACATCTTCAGAATGGTACTGAAATTTACCATCAGCATTGGGTTGAAATAGTTTTATAAGCCTTTTCGAAAGCTCATTAGCAATTTCGTTCAGGTTCAATTTATTACCTGACCTTGTTGGGAATTCATATACATATTGATCACCATAGAACAAGTAATATTTTCGTAGTGATTGAATTATCATATAGTTCAAAGGCATCCAAATAGGCCCTCGCCAGTTAGAATTACCCCCGAACATATTTGAACGACTTTCACCAGACTCATATTGAATTTGATGATGTCCGTTATGTTGAAACACAAAAGGATGCTTTTCATGGTATTTTGAAAGAGAGCGTATTCCAAATTCAGACAAAAACTCATCCTCATCTAACATTCGATATAGCAATTTTTCTAATCTAAAGCCTCGCATAATAGAGAACAGGTAATTACCATCTTCGTTAAATTCTTCAATATTTGAAACCAAAGAGGCTAAATCAGGACGCGTACGTACAATTTCAGCAGCCTTAACTTTGAAATATTTTAGTTCCTCAAACAAATCTTTATGAATAATTTCTACTGCGAATAAGGGTATAATACCTACCAACGACCGAACTTTCAAACGATCGGTAGTACCATTTGACATTTCAACTACATCATAATAAAAATTATCTACATCGTCCCACAATGAAATTTCTTTTTGTCCAATATGGTGCATGGCCCACGCAATGTTCAAGAAATGCTTAAAAAACTTCGCTACACTATCCTCATAAATAGGGTTGACTATTGCCAACTCTATTGTAATACGTAACATATTCAAGGTAAACATGGCCATCCAACTAGTAGCATCTGCTTGTTGCATTCGTGTTATACCTTCTGGCATATGATTACGGTCGAAAACACCAATATTATCTAAACCTAAAAAACCACCTTCAAAAAGGTTGGTTCCACTTTTATCTTTTTGATTTACCCACCAAGTAAAATTGACAATTAACTTTTGATACGCTTTTTCTAGAAATTTGGTATCTCCTTTTCCAGTACGCTTCTTATCTTTTTCATAAACATTCCAAACCGCCCAAGAATGAACTGGAGGATTGACATCACTAAAATTCCATTCGTACGCAGGTATTTGTCCGTTGGGGTGCATGTAGCCTTCCCGCAACACCAAAAGCAATTGTTCTTTTGCGAAATAGGGATCTATTTCCACAAAAGCAGCCATATGAAATGCAAGATCCCAAGCGGCATACCAAGGGTACTCCCATTTATCTGGCATTGAAATTACATGCCGATTAGTTAGATGTTGCCAGTGAAAATTTCGTGAATCTTTACGATATGGTTTTAATTCCCCTGGCCCTCCGAAGAGCCATTTATACACATCATAGTAATAAAATTGCTTGGTCCAAAGAAGGCCAGAAAAAGCTTTTCTTGCAATATCTTGTTGATCACTTGGCAATTCTTTCTTTAATATAGATCCGTAAAACTCTTCGCATTCTTCTATTCTTTTATCAAAAATAGCGTCATATTTGCTCCATGGGTCAGCAAGTTTCTTTTTGCTCAGTCGAACTTTAATGATCTTCTCTTCACCTGGCTTAAGACGTAATTTATGCCATACAGCAAGCTTAGAACCTTTCTTTGCAGGATTTACGGTATCTAAACCATTAACCACGTGGTCATTAATACCATCCTTAACGTAATCTACTTCGTTAGGAACATTATAAATACGTTTGTTATTTGTTTCATTTTCACAAAACAGTTGCTCACCCCCTTCATGATAAAAATAATATCTACCATTTCTAGTACTCCTACTCTGTACTGAAGAATCTGAAATAGATTTCATCTGTGGGCGCTCGAAACGGTCATTATGTTTCCAAAAATTCCGAAACCAAAGATGTGGCAATACATGAATACTTGCCACTTTTGGCCCTCTATTAATAACAGTAACCTTCATTAGTATATCACCAACATCTTCTTTGGCATATTCTATAAAGCAATCGAAATATGTATTATTGGCAAAAGCTTTGGTGTCAAGCAATTCAAATTCAGAATGCTCCCTTCCAAGGTCATTATTCTTCTTTAATATTTCAGCATATGGAAATTTCTTTTGTGGGTACTTATACAAATACTTCGCATATGAATGTGTTGGTGTAGAAACCTGATGAAAATAAAGTTCCTTTACATCTTCACCATGATTACCTTCATTATTGGTCAACCCAAATAACCGCTCTTTCAAGATTGGGTCTTTACCATTCCAAAAAGCAGGGGCCAAACATAGTATTTCTCTAGAGTCGCAAAAACCACCAATACCCTCTTCTCCCCATCTGTAGGCATTACTACGTGCTTTGTCATGGTCTACAAAATCCCAAGCATGGCCATTTTCACTATAATCTTCTCTTACAGTTCCCCATTGTCTCTCCGCTAAATATGGGCCCCATCTCTTCCAATTCTTATAATTATCCTCAACATCTAGCCTCTCTTCTTCAGCATTTTTATGGATCATACAGTCTTTAATAAATTATCTATTTTAATCTTTTTCAATATAGACTCCTATAAACGATTAAATTATAGGATCTTAAAAGTTGGCCAAATTATTATATCCTATCGGAAATAGCAATAAAAATACTACTTGTTACAACATTTGTTCGACTAACGTTCTAAGCAAATGAATAGTATTATTTAATCGTTAGAATTATCATCTATACATTATCAACTAATTAATAGGTAACGGTTATTCTATTAAACAAGCAACAGTATACGATTATATAAATCCTTAATGAATAACATTTTGTTATAATTATTTTTTGTTCACATTTTGTTGGGGTATATAATCAGCTTTTTAGCCTAGGGTCTCTAGGTAATCGACAACTTCAACATGTCAAAGCTCGTTGTATATACCCAATTTTTACTATTGGAATTATTCTTCATAATATCTTATATTTAAGTTATGATTTTATCAATACGTGTATTTTCCCTTCTGTGCATAATTTTAATGAATCATTTGTATTCACAAGAAGAAAAACCTCAAGATTTCACACAATCTATTGGAGGTTCAGATTTAGGCATTGAAATGGTTGCCATACCTGCTGGAAGCTTTTCGATGGGAAGCACAACATCCGAAGAAAAAAGAGGTGAAGATGAAGGCCCGGTACATACAGTGAAATTAAATTCTTTTTGGATATCTAAGTATGAAATAACATGGGAGCTCTACAATCTATTCGTAAACAGAGCAATAGATAGTATTGAATCTAATAGTAAGTCCAAAGAATTAAAAATTGACATTGACGCTATTTCTGGCGCAACTATACCTTATGTAGATATGAGTCTTGGTATGGGAACGAGCGAAGGTTTACCTGTTGGTAATGTCACACAATATGCAGCCTCTCAGTTTTGTAAATGGCTTTCTGCAAAAACCGGCCATTTTTATCGCCTTCCTACCGAAGCAGAATGGGAATATAGTGCGCGTGCAGGAACAAATACCGCTTACTATTTTGGCGATGATTCAAAAATGCTCGGTGAGTATGCTTGGTCTTATGAGAATAGCGAAGATACCTACCACCAAGTAGGTCAAAAGAAACCTAACCCGTGGGGGTTATATGATATGCATGGTAATGTGGCTGAATGGACGTTAGACCAATACATGCCTCAGGCATATGAAACCAGAAAGTCTGTAGTTGAATCACCAATAGAGATTGCCAATGATATTTACTCTCGTTCTGTACGAGGTGGTTCGTATTATGATGATGCCGAATATTTAAGAAGTGCAGCCCGTTTAGGGTCTAATGAGAATTGGAAAATGAGAGACCCTCAATTTCCAAAAAGCAAATGGTGGAATACCGATGCCCCTTTTGTTGGCTTTAGAATCGTAAGAGATCCAAATGTGCCAAAAGAAACTGAAATCAACAACTTTTGGGGCGAATTGTCCCATAAAACTTAAAACCAAACAACATGAACAAAAAAACCAATTTAAAACCAGAAAACTCAAGAAGAGATTTTTGTAGAAGCACCGCTCTGGTTGGCGCAGGAATGTTATTACCAGGAATGGAAATGAGCGCTATGGCAAACGTCTTTAATAACAAAAAACTAAAGTTAGCTGTGATAGGTTGTGGTGGTCGTGGTAGTGGTGCAGCTAACCAAGCCCTAAAAGCAGATGAAAATATAGAGTTGGTAGCCATGGCAGATGCTTTTCAAGATCAATTAGACAAAAGTCTACTGAACTTACAGAAAGAGTTCGAAGGTACTAAAAAAGTAAATGTTAAAGATGCCCATAAGTATGTAGGTTTTGATGCGTACAAAAAAGCAATTGACCAAGCAGATGTTATCATATTAGCAACACCACCAGGTTTTAGACCTTATCACTTTGAATATGCTATTAATGCTGGTAAACATGTGTTTATGGAAAAGCCAGTGGCTACAGATGCACCTGGTATTCGCAAGGTTCTAGAAATGGCAAAAATTGCTAAAGAGAAAAAGCTGAATGTAGTTGTAGGTCTGCAACGCCATTATCAGAATAATTATTTAGCTATTGCAGAGAAAATAAAGCAAGGTGATGTTGGTAAAATAGTATCAGGTCAAGTATACTGGAATAGTGGTGGGGTTTGGGTACGACCAAGGCAAGAAGGCCAAACCGAATTAGAATATCAAATGCGCAATTGGTATTACTTCAATTGGTTATGTGGTGATCATATTCTAGAACAACACATTCACAATATAGATGTCGCAAACTGGTTTATTGGTGAATATCCAATTTCAGCTCAAGGTATGGGTGGTAGATTGGTTCGAACAGGAAAAGACCATGGTGAGATTTTTGACCATCATTTTGTAGAGTTTACCTACCCTAGTGGAGCAGTAATTGCAAGTCAATGTCGTCACCAACCGGGCACGTGGTCTAAAGTAGGCGAGAACTTTCAAGGAACAAAAGGAAGTATTGATATGAATGATGCTGGCGCTGCAAGTATTATCGGCCTCGACGGTGAAAAAATGTTCGACTACCGTAATCGAAATGACCCTAATCCTTATCAAGTAGAGCACGATAGATTATTTGCATCAATTCGTAACAATGAAGTAATTAGCGATGCTGAAAACGGCGCAAAAAGTACCATGACCGCCATTATGGGCCGTATGGCAACCTATTCTGGTAAAGTAATCACATGGGAAGATGCAATAGCCTCAGAAAAATTATTGATGCCTAGTGAACTTACTTGGAATTCTACCCCACCAAGTGTCCCAGGACCAGATGGTATGTATCCAATTCCAACTCCTGGTGTTACTGAGGTTTTGAGTTAAGAATACTAAATGTTTGATAATTCATTTTAAGTAGTAAAGGAAAAGAAAAATGCCTGCATATAAATTTATGCAGGCATTTTATTTAAAATCAAAAAAACCCACTTCACAAATTAGTGATTGAAGTTTTTCTTCAAAATATTTAATTTATTCCCCTAGTTCAGTAATCTTTTTCTCATAGAGTTTTTTGCTCTCCACGACAGCCACATTTAATTCTTTCATAATACCATCTACGCGACCTTCTATACTTTTCATTTGATCGTTAATATTATCGAATGAATTAAGAGCTGCAGCTACTTCTAAAGCTTTTACAACTTCTACGGCGTCGCCATGTAATAGTTTCAACTTATCAATTGCTTTTGAAGTATTGGCTAACGTACCATTATATTTAGTTCGAGCTTTCTCAATGGCTCTTAAAAGTGTTTTCTTACTGGTTTCATCACTAAGGCTATTGCTCTGGGTTTCCATAGCAGTAAACAAGTTAGAAGCTTTCTCTTTTAAATCTTCGTATTCTTTGTTCAAGTTTTGCACACGACGATCTACTTTCTCCCAATCTCCATATACTTTGGCGAATTCTTTATCTTCATTTTTGGTATCCTCTAAAGCGCTTTTTAGTGCATTTAAAGATTCTAGACCTTTATTTACATTTTTATTTGCGGTCTCTTTCTTATTCTCAAAAGAGTTTACTTGAGATTTAAATTTGTCTTTTAAACGAATAAGGTCTTCAGGGCTTTTATCTTTCCAACAAGAAGTTAGGGTAAGCGCAATTAGGGCAACAAATAGTGTTCTTTTAAACATGTAATAAATTCTTTAGTTAATGGTACGGTAAAGATACATATTCTATGAAGCATTTAATTTTGATATGCAATTGCTTAAGGTGTTTAATGTAAGTTACAAGAATGTCTGCCACTTTTTTAAATCAGATACTACAATTTCAGTTCATAGCGCCAATGGGTATATTTGTTGACCTGGTCTACTAATAAATATAGCATTTCAATCTAGCCATAGTGATTTCTATTCTCCCCAGGCAATAGTCACTAAATTAATTCTGGAATATTATTGTAAATCAACAATTCAAATAGGTCACTTGAACATATATCTATCAAATAAAATAACCTGCTACATAAAGCGCAACAGGTTATTTAAACTTTTACTAAGGTTATAATTATTTACCCTTTACGAATAATCTTATCGATATTACCAGCTAAATACATATGATCACTGGCAGAATTTTTACGCAGTACATTGGTCATTAATACCACCATATATCGGCAATTATCTGGGTGCTCTACAATAATTACAGAGTTCATAAAATTGGTGACGTTACCCATATACTTTCCGCAAGCTTCACCTTTACTTCTATCACATTTATAAAGAGATCCTGACTTAAAATATACTGCAGCTTCTTTTAAAACAGGTGATTGTGCGTATCGTATTCTACGGTCTGTCATATACATTAACCGTTTCATCTCTAAGCTTGAAGCCTCATCAACAACTTTACCTTGCTCTAACTGAACCAAAAACTTCATTAATCCTTGTGGAGAGCCTATACTTCCACCTTTATCTCCAACATGGGTATTTGCCCCTTTTGTAAAGAAACTACCCAAACGCCATTCATCGGCAGTAATACCTAACTCACGTAATGGTAAATTCACCACATCGTTACCTAAATCTGTCAATTCTTTTCTTGGAGTTTCTTTGAAATAGGCATCGGTCTCCTCTTGTGATAAATTAGGATATTTATCACCGAACGCGGCCATTAAAAGCACTTCTCGCCAAACAATACTTGCCGCACCATTATTACTTACAGACAACATATGATCTGCCCATTCGTAAAGGGTAAATACGTCACTTGCGATTACTTGGCGCTTTACCAATGTATTCTTTTCAATATTATAGATAGGAATGGTGTGCTCGTCGGTTAAACCCCAAACTCCCGCTTTTACAGATTTGTTCTTTAAAAGCTCGGTTCTTTTTTCAAATGAATCTGGATAAATTTTTTCTAACTGAGTAAACAATCCAACTAAAACAGCCAATTTACCTACACTACCTGGTTGATAGCCTGCCGTTTCATTGCGCTCAGCATAACGTACATTTTCAGGATCTGATATATCTAATACCGTTAACGAATAACTTTTATCTAAACCACGAAACAGCGCACTGATTTCTTTCTGAAAGTCCTCATTTACTTTCATTAATCCCATGGCGCTATCATTTTTTCTGGACAGTAAATTCAATTGTATATCACTGTATGATTTCAATGCCCCAGAAGGTAAAGCGGAGGCGTCTTTTAACTCACCACTTTTAATTAGTTCTAAACGCTTTAAACGTTTTATGCCTGTACGCTCGTAACCATCAATTGGGTAATATGTGTATGTTGTAAATGCGGATGCAGAAAAAACTACAACCAGTAATCCTAAAATTTTCTTCATTATAATTTTGTACTTAAAGAGATTTCTTTCTCTGTGTTAATTTTAGGAGTTATAGACTCTAAATATCCAGAACTCACTGCTTTTTTATTCTCTACAAAAGGTCGTATTTGAAACAACCACAATTTATCATCTTTAAAACCAAGTTCTACATCATAAGCACCTTCATAATCTGAATTAGTAGCTTCAGGTAAAGTCTTACGAATTGTGTTTGCCAAGATTTTGATTTCATTTAAGTTCTTCTCATTTACCACTCTATTTTGAAACGTCGCAACTTTCTTGCCAGTACCACCTTTTTCAGGTAAGGTATTATATAAAGGCTCACGAGCAGGAGCTAACAATCTATAGCCACTAGCATCGTAAATAGTATAAGTTTCTGCCGATTGACCGTCTACGGCACCACCAGCACCTCTACTGAAAGCAACAGTCAAATCTTTATCATTACCAGAATTAATTCCCTTAGTTATCAATACTCCAGAATAATCTACATCTACACTAGGTATTACCAAAATAGATGGAAATACATTCTCAGGATTTAACAAGTATTTTTGGCGCCATTTAAAACTACGCTCGGTGTATGGAGATGCCCAAACTTCTTTTACTCCGATTAAAATTTTCTCTTTATCCAGCACATTAAATAACGTAAGATTAAGTCCTGCACCCGTAAAATCCTTTAAATCTTCCATGTTGGTGTCACTTCGTAAAAACACGGGAATTTTACCAAAATCGGAACCTAAGACCGTTTTAAACTTCGTTTCCAACTGATTCATAAAATCAGCCTTTAATGGCATTTTCTTAATAGCGTCTCTTAAAGTTTCTAATTGTCGTAATTGATAATTCTCCACTTCAGGTTCAGAAACTCCTGTAGTTCTCATGCGCTCTGCTTCAACGAACATCGCATTCAAATACTCCCAATATGAACTATCGGCACCCGGCATTTGCTGATCCATATGATCTCTAAAAATTCCGAAAGGAATTACTAACCCTTCAACTACCTGCTCTGGAAACATTTTTTTCAATTGTCCTAAGTTTGCGGCTTTAGG
>CAXBIJ010000048.1:0-14989 GCA_963975675.1 uncultured Maribacter sp.
CAACCTGGTTAACAAAACTCAAAGTACCGAGTTCAATATTTCTTTTAAAGACAACGATATTATTACTACGTTGATTTGCTACCAGTATAAAATTTCCGCTAGGATCAATTGAAAAATTTCGAGGCCAATCGCCCTTTACAGATTCTCTACCTAATAGATTCAATTTACCGGTTGCTTGATCAACCTCAAATACAACTATGGTATTTTCTCCCCTATTGGTACCATAAAGAAATTTACCATCTGAAGATAAATGAATATCGGCGCAAAAGCTCTCTCCCTCAAAATTAGAGGCTGTGGTTTCTTGAGTTTGAATAGCAAAATACTTTTCATCATCCAAGCCAAAAACTGTAATGGTCGAATTCAGTTCATTTATAACATAGATAAATTTATCGTCTTTAGAGCTCACAAAATGTCTTGGCCCTGCACCCTCGGCAACAAGTAATTCTTTCTGCTCACTTGATGCATATTGCCCATCAGTTTTACTGTATTTTTTAATTCTATCTAATCCTAAATCAGACACAAATAATTCTTCATTTATAAATTTAGCCATATGGGCATGAGCAGTCTTGGTCGTATCTAAAATCTTATGGTCTATAATTTGAGGCGAAGGATTAAGTTTCCCATTATTCGCAGTACTATACAACGCAACGTTTCCACCGGTATAATTAGCTACTGCGACCAAATCGCCACTTTTATTAACGCCTACATAGCAAGGATTAGCACCATAGGTAGACTTTATATCTATTTCTGTAAGTGCTGTATCTTTTATTCTAAAAGTCGTAATTGAGCCATCGTCTTTTTTAAAATCATCAACCTCACTAACAGCATACATAGTATTCTTATCAGGAGACAAGGTTAAATATGAAGGATTTTTAATAGCCGCAGCTAAAGTTTTGTTCTCTAATTGTCCGGTTTCAAGATTAAAATTGTACCTATAAATACCTTCACTCCCATTATTGGTATACGTACCAACAAATAGAATTTCTTCATTTTGAATCTCCTTCATGTTACAACTATTTACTAGGCTCAATACTATAACAAACACTAAAAAAGCAACCAACGATTTGTATTTCATATTCTAAAAATAAGAACAATTTAATTCTGTATGATACTAAATGTAGCATATTATACCTCTTCCATATGAACTGAATACTGGTAAGTAATAATATTAATATTTAGCCTCTAAAAGAAGTGTAAAATCTATAAGGTCTAATGTCTTTTTATGAGTAGCTTCTAAAATAACTGATGGAGCAACACCAGCTTCAGAAGCTTGTTTCCAACGTAGCGCGCAGAGGCACCACTTATCACCCGCTTTAAGTCCGGGAAAATTATACATTGGTTGAGCGGTACTTAAGTCATTTCCTTGTTTTTTAGAGTATTCTAGAAATTCTGTTGTCATTACTGCACAAACCGTATGGGCACCAGAATCTTCTACACTAGTTTTACAGAAACCATCTCTATAAAAGCCCGTTAAAGGCTCATAACAGCAAGGAATCAAATTTGTACCTAAAACATTAAGGGTCATAATATGCTATTTTCAATCTATGATACAATTTAATGAATAACTAAAGACGTTATCAGCTTTTTCTAAAATACAGTGGATTGTTGCCTATTTATTCTCGAATCGAATTAAAATGATAAACAAAATTATATTTAGCAGCGAATAGAATAATGATGGGAAGGCTAATATAAATGGGTCCTTGATTTTAATTCTTACCATGAACCCAAAAGCCATTAATATAGCTAAACCAAAGCTTGCTAACATTGCCCAGTTCTTAGAAAACAACCCTATAAAAAGTCCTACCGAACCTAATAATTGAAGTAACCCAACTATAATTCTAAATTTCTCTAAATCATACCGTTTAAATTCAATCACCATGAAATTTGAAAACAAACAGCTAATCCCAAAAAAAAGAAAAGAAAGTCCGGAAAAAACAATAATTACCTTAGTAATCCACAAATATTCCTTAAAATCAGAGAACAATATATTCACATTTAAAATATTTTGTTTAATTTTATTTCAAATATATTAAACAATATGGATTTTATAGTCATTTTTGCCAAAGTAATTATTTTCGTAGCCATCATTAATGTTTGGTTTTTTCGAATTAATAAAAAAACAAAATATAGAGGAGGAGCTGCTTCTTCAATGAAAGAAGAATTCGCCGCTTACGGATTATCAGAATCTACTATGTATATCATTGGTGCCTTAAAAGTACTTAGTGCCCTAGGCTTAATAGTTTCTATTTGGGTTCCAATGTTAACCCTACCGTCTGCCGGTTTAATGGCAATACTAATGATAGGAGCCATATTAATGCATGTAAAGATTAAAGATTCACCGAAACAGTCAATGCCTGCGACAATATTCCTATTACTATCTCTATTTATTATTAGCCAATCTTACATTTAATAAGTTGCTACAAAAGATATGCTATCCTTGAAAAATTTGAAAGTAATAAAATCTTAAAAGTAATACCTAAACACTTCGATAAATAAGATTTTATGTAACAAAACCTTCAATTTCTCTACATATAAGAAAGATATGACGAGGGGATTCTCAGGGCTTGCTACACAGGTTTTAAAGTCAAATAGGGTTTTACTTAAAAAAAGTAGAAGCTTTAGAGAATTGCGTAAAGATTATCTTGACTACTCACAAGAAACAAAACTACAATTTAAAGAACTTACCGATGTTGAGCATAAAGTGGTACGTGATAAAATAAGATCTCAAGCCAAAAAAGATAGCGTAAAAGAAATAGGTATTTATTTACTCTCTTTAGCTATAGTCTTAGAAGTCTTTTACCCTATCTATAATTTAGGTAACAACAATGACTAATGTGCGGCCTCCTATAAACCCCAAAGTTTAAATGGGTTTTTGGTTTCTGCATCTTTTGTTTTAGAAAGAGGTTTATCAACCATGACCTTGTAGGTAGGATCTTCCATGACATTCACATCAATTATTTCTTCTGCATTTTCTAATAAACGAATACAATCTTTACTTAAATGGCGCAAATGAACCTTTTTGCCAACCTTGGCATATCTTTCTGTAATCTTATTCAAGGCCTCAATACCACTCATGTCGGCTACCCTACTTTCTTGAAAATCAATTATTACTTCATTAGGGTCACTAACCACATCAAATTTTTCGCTGAAAAGCGTTGTAGAGCCAAAAAATAAAGGTCCGTAAATTTCATAATGCTTTACGCCATTCTCATCAACATACTTTCTTGCTCGTATTCTCTTTGCATTCTCCCAAGAATAAGCTAATGCAGATATAACAACACCTAAAAGTACTGCAACCGCTAAATTGTGTGTTACCGCAGTTATTAAGGTTACTAAAATCATAACTACAACATCTGAATTTGGCATTTTACGAAAAGTCTTAAAACTAGCCCACTCAAAAGTACCAATAGCGACCATAAACATTAACCCAACCAATGCAGCCATTGGTAAACGTTCGATAACGCTAGACCCGAACATGATAAATACCAGTAACATTACTGCTGCAGTTATACCTGATAATCTTGCTCTAGCCCCAGATGAAGTATTAATTAAACTCTGGCCAATCATTGCGCAACCACCCATTCCTGATAAAAATCCAGATAGTATGTTAGCCGTACCTTGTGCCACACATTCCCTATTACCACTACCTCTTGTTTCGGTTATCTCATCTATAATATTCAACGTCAATAAGCTCTCAATTAAACCAACACCTGCAACTATGGCCGCAAACGGAAATATAATTTTAAATGTTTCGAATGTCAATGGAATCTGTGGGATGGATAATGGTGGGAATCCCCCTTTTATAGATTCCCCTTCTCTCATGGTATCGGCAACAGTCAATGTATCAATTCCAAAACCTATTACAATAGCAGAGACTACAACAATGGCAACTAATGATGATGGTATTGCTTTGGTCAGTTTAGGTAAGCCCCAAATGATTAGCATCGTAAGAAGAGTAAGACCTAGCATCATTGCCATGTTCGAACCCGTTAATAAATTGTCGGTGCCTTTTTGATAAAAATTAGGAAATTGAGCCATAAAAATAATAATGGCCAACCCATTTACAAAACCAAACATTACTGGATGTGGAACAAGGCGTATAAACTTTCCTAATCGTAAGGCCCCGGCTAATATTTGTAATACACCTGCAATTATTACCGTAGCAAAAACATAATTTAAAATTGTTTCTGGCTCTATGCCCGGAAAATTACGTTTCAATTCTAATATTAAACCAATAAATATAACCGCTACAGCACCAGTTGCTCCTGAAATCATACCAGGCCTACCACCAAAAATTGAAGTGATAAGTGCTAAAACAAAAGCTGCATATAGTCCTGTCAATGGAGAAAAACCAGGTATAAGAGCAAACGCAATTGCCTCTGGCACCAAAGCCAATGCTACGGTAAGTCCAGATAGAATTTCTGTCTTATAATCTACTTTTTGTTTAAAATTGAATAAATTAAAAATCTTCGCCATGTACCTTTGCTTTTAAAGGGCGCAAAAATAAGTCTTATTGTTCTGCAAAAGAATCATTTATCAGAAAAACACCATTCCCGGCTTTATCAGTCACTTTAGAATCATTTTGCCCAATAGTCTACAACAAATACTTTTTCTACGAAAGGTTGTAAACTCGCCACGAATTCTTGATGTTTTGGATGTGGCGTATAAATACTATCTCTATCTTTTTCTGAATTAAACGTTATCAAATAACAATGAGTGAAATCTTGGTGAAAATTTTCAGGACTATCATTTAAACCCCATTCGAAATCTTTTATCGCAGAAATGTGATTTGGCAATGCATTAAAACTATCATTTAATTCTTGAACATCTGCTTCATTCGCATCATCATTAAATTTAAAAATGACTAGATGTCTTAATAGGGCTTCACTCTGCTTTTCCATTTCTTTAGATTCTAATTTTTCTGGTTCTACTTTTTTGTTATTCGCATCTTGACAGGATATCTGTAAAAAACAGCTAATTAAAATAATTGCGAAAACTCTTTTTGTTTGATTCATAGACGTAAATATTAATTTGTTTTTCATATTCATTTTTTTAAATAATTCCACCCATACTACCTCCATCTACCTTAATAGCAGCGCCATTTGTTGCAGATGAAAGTGGGCTTGCTACATACGTAATTGTATTCGCAATTTCTTCAACGGTTGCGAATCGCTGTAACAAAGAAGAAGTTCTTACTTCTTTGAAAAAGTCAGCCTCAACTTGAGCTTTTGTTTTTCCTTCTTTTTGAGTAGCATTTGCTATGAATTGCTCAGCGCCTTCAGATAAAGTAGACCCTGGAATTATTGTATTTACAGTTACCCCCGTCCCTTTAGTGAGTTGTGCTAAACCCCTAGATACAGCTAAAATTGCCGCTTTAGTCATGCTATATGAAATTAAGTCTGCAGGCACCAAAGTGGCACATTCACTTGAAATAAATAAAATACGTCCCCAGTTATTCTTCAACATATTCGGTAGTATTCTTTTAGATAAACGCACACCACTCATTACATTAACTTCAAACTGTTGTTGCCAAACTGTATCTTCTGTTTCAAAGAATGACTGCGACGAATAGATACCCACATTATTTACAAGAATATCAATTTCAGAAATTTTGGCCAGTTGCTCTTCTTGCTGCTTTATATTACTGAAATCAACACATAACCCAGAAATAGTATTATTTGGGAATTCTCTTTGTAATTTTCGCACTGCTACTTGAAGTTTAGCCTCTGTTCTGCCATTAAGAATTACTTCTGCGCCTTCACGAGCTAAAGCCCTTGCCGTAGCATAACCGATACCAGCAGTTGAGCCCGTAATAAAAACTGTTTTTCCTTGTATTTTTAAATCCATAGTTTTTTTAAATCTATTAAGCGATTCCCCAAGTACTAAACAATACCCAAAGTACTAGTACTAGTACTATTAAAATAACAGTTAATGTTGCATCAGAAGACCATTTGACTTTAGGTCGTTCTGAACGCTTTTGAAATGTCACCAGTTCTAATGTATCACTAGGCTGAGGCTCACCCATTTTACTAACTACCATTAATATAATGGCGCAAAAAATAAATAGGAATAGCGCAAAGTGTAAGAAATTAATTCCTAAAAATGCTCCTAAAATTGATGCTTCGTTTACCTCTATAATTCCTTCATTTGCAAGAAATTCGGTTACCAATCTAAAAATACCTACCGCAAACCCTACCCATAAAGACACAATGGCACCATTGGCATTTATCCATTTATAGAATAGTCCGAATAAAAATACTGCGGCAATTGGTGGCGAGATGTAAGCCTGAACACTTTGTAGGTAATGAAAAATACCCCCACCCATTAATGACTTCATAAAAGGAATCCACCCAAGGCTTACAACAACCAATACTACTGTCGCTATACGCCCAAACCTAACAAGGTCTTTTTGAGTAGCCTTTGGTTTGTACTTTTGATAAAAGTCGATAGTCAGTAATGTAGAGCTAGAATTGAAGGCCGAAGAAAGTGAACTCATTAATGCCGCTAAAAGTCCTGCTATGGCCAGTCCTTTTAAGCCAGAAGGCAAAAAACCATTAATCATAGCGGGTAAGGCTTGATCTGCATTCTCCATTGAAAAATCAATTCTACCTTCTTGTAATAATGCATATGCGATAACCCCTGGAATAAAAAAGATAAATACAGGAAGCAATTTTAAATACCCCGCAAACAATGCCCCTTTTCTTGCATTGTTTACGTCTTTTGCAGAGAGTGTTCTTTGTACTATATATTGATCTGTACACCAGTACCAAACCCCTAGAATTGGAGCACCGAAGAGCATACCTGTCCACGGGTACTCCGTATCAGCCATGGGTCTCCAAAGATTAAAAAACTGCTCTGTAGGTGGATTACCTTCTTGGACAGATGCCATAGTGATAACATCAATCATATGATCCCATCCGCCTAAAGCATATAACCCAAATGCAGTAACAGCAATAGTTCCTATTAGCAAAATAAATGCTTGCACCATATCGGTATAAATTACAGCCTTTAGACCGCCCAATACCGTGTAGAAACCGGTTGCTAATACAGTGATAATAGCACCAGTCCAAAAAGGGATGCCTATAGTTTCAAAAACTAGAGCCCCTGCAAATATGATAAGAGAAATTTTTGTGATTACATACGCTAAAATTGAAATAACCGAAAGGTAACTACGACAAGCTTTAGAATATCTTTTTTCAAGAAACTCAGGCATTGTATATACTCCCGTTCGAAGATAAAAAGGCACGAATACCCAGCCTAGAAGTATTAATACCAGCGATGCTATAATTTCAAAATTTGCCATTGGCATATTACCCCGCGCGCCCGCTCCTGAAACGCCCAATATAATCTCTGACCCAATATTGGAAGCAAACAAAGAGGCCCCGATAACAAGCCACCCAGAGTTTTTTCCTGCTAAAAAATAATCTACAGCACTCCCAGACGCTGATTTTGTATTTGATGCCCATCGGGCAATCCATAATATAATTCCAAAATAAATAAGTATAATGGCAATGTCTAAATAGCTTAAGCTTGAAAGCATATGTTATATTTTTTCTTTAAATGAAAATTTACCAGTCGTTCAGCCCTAGAAGTTTTTTTCCTAAATCGGTTAACTCTGCTTCGTCATATTTAGTCTGCTCCCAATTACGTGGATCACCTGGAAATGCATAGCCTTCTGGTGCAATTCTATTCTTCCATGAATTAATTCTCCAATTCTTAAGCAATTCGTTTTCAGGTTCTGCCGGCATCATAGAAATATATTGCGCTATACGCACCTTATCTTTAGATTTATTTGGACGTATACCATGTGGTTCTGTACTGTTAAAAATAAGCAAATCACCTGCTTCCATTTTAACCTTAACAATTTTGTCTTCCAAATCATCTAAACTTGGCTGAAAACGGTCTCTATCTTCTGGCTGTGTAAGTTTCCAAGTATCATAATTACGGTACAACCAAGGTATACATTGAAAACCACCCATATTTTCATCATCTTGATCTGCAAGTGCTAATACACCTTGTACATTTTGTGGCTTAGTTTCTGGATCATAATCCCAATGAATAAATCCCTTCTTTTCTACACCAGCTGGCAAGGGAAAATTTAGATTGGCTCGATCAATAGTAACCCACAATTTTTCTGTTCCCCAAACATCTACAAAAGCATCATATACTCTTTGTGTTTGCCTGTTATTCCATAAATGTTGATTGTTATATACCTCAACCATACCTGTACCTGTCAATTCTTTCATTTTCATTTCAGCGCGTGGTGGAGCGTACCATGTAGAAGAATCGGCAGGATTTTTTTCATCAAATTCCCAAAGGAAATCTGCTGTTTGTTTTGCTTGTTCTTTTGATACTGCATTCTTAATAACTATGTAGCCATTGTGCATCCAAAACCGCCAATCATCTTCACTTAATACGCGTAAGGGTTGGCCATTAGAACGATCGTTCAGTTTTTGACTACTACTGGTTGCAGTAGATGGGTTACCCGGAATTGCTTCATGGGCTTTATTTCCTTGTTCTATTTTGTTATTTGTTTGTTGCATCTTGTATAAAATTTAAGTTTATAGCATTTTATAAAACTACACAGCATCTAAAATTCAAACTACCGTAATATTGACCATAATTTGAACTATATTGATTTCTTAAGGTTGAATTTGTTAATTTATATGCAATTTTGTTACATTTAACTATGAAAATTGAATTAGAATCAATTGACCCAGCTAGTAAAAGTCCATTTAGGCTTTTGCACGATCCAAAGTTGAGCCATTTATTTTATTGGCATTTTCATCCAGAATATGAGTTGGTTTATATTGAAGGAGCAAATGGCACAAGACATGTTGGAGATCACATTTCTGAATATGAAGAAACCGACCTTGTTCTTATAGGTTCGAATATTCCTCATTTGAACTTTGACTACGGGGTGAAGACTACATACAGGGAAGAAGTATTACATATAAAACCTTCATTTAAAAATACATTTGTTGACCCCATACCAGAATTGCAAAGCTTAAACCGTTTACTTGACCTATCGAGATATGGGCTTGCATTTCACGGAGAAACTAAAAAAGTGGTTGGCGAATTATTAAAAGAACTTCATACCCTAAAACCTTTTGAATATTTCATGGCCATCATGAATATTCTAAAAAGATTGTCGCAAAGCAATGAGTTTGAACTCCTACATAAAAAGCCCTATAAAAATAGGTATAGCAAAAAAGAGCAAAACCGAATTCGCGACATTTACGCCTTAATCGATGAACGATATCAAACTAAAATTTCTGTAGATGAGGTTGCAAAATTTTGTAATTTGACAAAACCAGCTTTTTGTCGTTATTTTAAAAAAGCAACAGGCAGTACTTTTATAGAGTTCTTAAATCAATATCGTATCAGCCAATCTAAACGTATGTTACTTACTGGCAAAAATGTTAGTGAAACGTGCTTTGAATGCGGATTTGAAAGTTTGTCTTATTTCAACAGAACGTTTAAGAAAGTTACAGGTGAGAATCCTTCGGCATTTAGAAAACGATTACGCTCTAATACTATCTAAATTTTAAACAAAGAAAGTTTTTGAAGAGATTGGGGACAAATTAAAAAGAAACAATAAATCTTATGCAAAACAATTCATTTAAGCTTTTATCAATATCCACAATTCTATTGGTTGCTTTGTCTTTTTTTCAAACCAATGCACAAGATGGTTCAAACCCTAAATTGGTGGTTGGTGTTATTATTGATCAAATGAGAGCAGATTATCTTTATAAATATCAAGAGAGGTATGGCGAAGATGGATTCAAAAGATTAATACGAGATGGATTCAATTATAAAAATGCAAATGTCAATTATATTCCTTCGGAAACCGCACCAGGTCACGCTTCAATTTATACCGGCACCACCCCTTCTTATCATGGTATAATCGGTAACACTTGGTTTGACAGAGAAACGAATGCTGTAGAAGAAAATGTGTCTGATAAACTTGAAAAAATAGTTGGATCTGTAATTGACAATCCATATGGTGTATCCCCAAATAAGTTAATGACATCAACTATAACTGATGAATTGAAAAAGATAAGCAACTTTAAATCAAAAGTAATAAGCATATCTATAAAGGACAGAGGAGCTGTTTTACCAGGGGGGAAATCTGCAGATGGTGTTTATTGGCATGATTGGGAATCTAGTCCTGGCTATTTTGTAAGCAGTAGTTTTTATATGGAAACCCTACCCAATTGGGTCGATAAGTTTAATAAACAAGAAAAATCAGATGCCTATTTAGACGAAATTTGGAATACCCTTTATCCAATTGAAACATATACATCAAGTTCACCAGACGATAATACATATGAACCTTCGCTTGGTGGGAAGACAAGCCCAACTTTTCCTTACGATTTTAAGAGTATGAGGGAAACGTATAGAGAAAAGGGAAGTGAATTTCAATTATTATGGATTTCCCCAAAAGGAAACACTTTACTTACAGAATTTGCCATTACTGCAATACAGGAAGAAAAGCTAGGAAAAGATAAGTATACCGATTTTTTAAACATTAGCTATTCCGTACCAGATGTTATTGGGCACACCTTTGGACCACAATCTGTGGAGATGGAGGATATCTATTTAAGATTAGATAATGAAATCGCTACACTTTTAAAGGCATTGGACACTAAAATAGGAAAGGAAAATTACACCTTATTCTTTACTTCTGACCATGGAGCTATGGAAAACACGTCGTTTTTAAATAATCATAAGTTAGATGCAGCAATAGCACGAACTACTAACGATGCAAGAAACTTAGAAGCGTTTTTAGATACAAAGTATGGTAAAGCTTCATGGATAACTGCTGTGAATGGCAATAACTTGTATTTAAATAAAGTTACCATTGACGAACAAAAGTTAACCTTGCCAATAATTCAAAAAGAGGCTGCAGATTACTTAATGACCTTACCTGAAGTTTCTTTTGCACTTACCGCAAATGACCTTCAAACCTTTGTTTATGAGGAAGGTATTCGAAAAACCATTCAAAATGGTTATCATGTAAAAAGATCTGGTGATGTAATAATAAGCTATTCCTCTGGCACAATAATCCATCCAAATTCCAATATTGATGTTGAAATGGTCAATGGCACCGTACATGGGTCAGGTTATTCGTATGATACACATGTACCTCTAATTTGGATTGGAAAAGGTATAAAAAGCGGTGAATCTGTTAGAGAAGTGAATCCAATAGACATTGCTCCTAGCTTGTCTATGTTTCTTAATATTCCCCTACCTAGTTCTTCACAAGGTAAACCTTTGATAGAGCTTTTTGAAAACTAATTTTAAAATTTATTTTAACCTACTTTTATCTAATATTTCTGATTTGAATTTGTCAGGATCGGATAAAATATTGAAGAATCCTAAAATATATTTTTTACATCTTTGAAATTCGTCCTCATTTTCAAAGTAAGTCTTATGATCTTCAATTATTGCCATCATATTTTCCTGATTTTGCAAGAATTCGTCCCTTATTAATTCCATTGTGGTATCTGACCTTTGAAAACCTCTATACAAGCGTTGTGTTACCGACTCTAATGGCAGCACCAAGCCATCTATTTGAGAAACAACAGAATAACTAACATCACATAATCCAGACATATCAAAATCATATGGTATGGGTATAGTAAAACCATTTAAAAACAAAAGCTTTTGATTGTGCTGATAGCCCGTTGAGTAATCGGTATTACCAATCATATATTGAAAAAAACTATTTCGTATTGAGTTTAATGAATCTTGTTGTAACGGATGTACATTTCTTTTCATTGTTTTACCACCAAAACGTTCTTCTAATTCATCAATATCCTCAATAAAAAAAGCTTTTATTCTATGCTCTTGTAATTTTTTTCCTTTTGGTTCACTTAGAGTAAAATCTAAAAGCCGGGTCTTAAAATGATAAGGAGAAACAACCTCATAAAGTTTATATGCTAATAATTCCTTTATAATATTGTCATTAGCATTTTTCTCTTTTAAACACGGAAGCACTACTTTTAATTCTTTATTTCCTTTAAATAATGTCTTTTTTGTATGTTCTTTTTTTAATTTCATTTTAACCGGTGAAAAATAACAGTTCTTTCTCCTGAAATTACCCCTTGCCCGAATCCTTGCGGGTAAAGATTTTAGTGAGTCTTTATCTAAATATGTAAGATTCACATCTAAATAGGTACTATCATTAGTAAGTTTTTTAAGATCTCGATTACTATAGGTCATCTGCACTTCTAATACAGAGGTTGAGCTAAATAAGTTAGAAACCTTGCCTAATTTTTCTCTTTTTTCATCATTTTGACAAAAACATGAAATAGTTATTAAAAAACATATCGAGATGAGTCTTAGATTAGTTTGTATCTTTCCCATAATCAACTTACTTTACATGTAAATTATTAAAAATTAAGTTATTAAACTATATCTCGCATCCTTAAATCACAGAACACTAATGGTCACGTTGATTTCTTTGATCTCTGTGTTTATATGTTATCACTTTAATATTTACTTTAAAGTGGATTTAACACTGCTCAGTATTGCAATTATTTTTCCATTGGTGTTTACGATTAGAGGTTCTTTTAGAAGAAGGGAAAAGGCATTGGAACATTTAAGCCAATACCGAAGCGCTATGAAAACACTCTATTATTTTATAACTACTAGTACATTGATAGAAAATGAAGAGGCTGGTTTAAAATTATTATTAGAAAATATAGAAAACAAGACCTTATTACATCTCAAAAGTAATCAAGGTGATATCAAAAAATTAGATGATGAGGTCAATAAACTATACGACTTTATTCACTCTAGAAGAGAAACAATCCCAAAAGGATTGAAAGATAAACTTTTTAAATATTTGTGTGACCTACACGAAGCAATTGATAATTTGAACGGTATTCATGTACATAGAACGCCCGTTAGCTTAAAAGCATATTGCAAAGTTTTTATCTACATTTTTCCACTAATATATTCGCCAACTATCATATATAATATTGGTATAGATTATAATCCTATGGCTGTATATTTTGTAGTCGTTCTAACAGAATTTATACTAATTTCACTTTATAATATTCAAGATGATTTAGAATATCCTTTTGATGAAAAAGGTTTAGATGATATTAAATTAGACCATTTTAAAGTACTGAGATAGACTAAACAAAAAGCGCCTTATCCAATTTAAGGATAAGGCGCTTTTAAGACTTTCAACCTAGCTATTTTAGCTTCTTCCTTTTTACATTCATTGTAGGGTTAGAAGATTTAATTCTTTTTTTACTCTCAACACCTTTTGCAGATTTTAAATACTCTTGATATCCCCTACCTCTAAATTCATAAGTAGTTCCACTATCTGGGTGATATAATTCTATTGTACTGTCGTTAATTACGTATAATTCAAAATAATCGTCACTAAAGAAATCATAGTCTAAAGTCAACGCTTTTAAAGAATTATCTCCTTGTACATCATACACTTCATAATTTCCCTCAAAATCCCATTTTAAATTAGCAACACTTGTACCGGGCATGTCTAATGACGACCTAAAAAAACTAGATAAAAACTGTACATAATTTTCATCATCAAAATCATTTAAAGCACCCTCTTCACTAGTATATATTTTCTCCCAAGCATCATATTCTTGAATGAAGTAATTGATATTATCATAGAAAACCATATCATAGTCGAATGTATTTGTTTGATATCCTTTTAGAAAATAAGAGGTGTCACTTCTTGCATCATATAGTTCTATAGTATTTCTATTTATTGTAAACACTTCTAAAGCCCAACGGCCATCAATATCATGGTCTATATCTACAATACCCCTTAATGTTCCATATGTACCTACATCTATACCCAAACCGTCTCCTGTTTTACCTATTCCAACAATATTATTGTTCGCGAAAAGTACACCTCTATTAAACGAAACGGTAAATGCTCTTTGCAAAAAAGGAACCTCACCATTACCTTGAGTAGCGTTTATGTCTATATACCATAAATCAAAACTCTGTAAAACTTGATCTGTATTAAAAGTAGATTCTTCAATAAAATCATCTTCTATGATTACATCTGCGTAACAAGAAACCATTAAAGTGGCCAAAAGAAAATAACCTGTAAGTAGTTTAATTGTTTTCATATGATTTTATTTTAAGATTACTAACATAGAAACAATCACCATGCCAAAATTTATAAAACACTGAAGCTTAGCTAATGATGAACACGCAAATAATAGGTAAATTTGCAGTATGGAAAAGGATTCGAAATTTGCAGTATTAGGCGGTGGTAGTTGGGCGACTGCCATTGTAAAAATGTTGACCAACAACCAAGAAATGGTAGGATGGTACATGCGTAATTCAGATGCTATTGAACATATAAAAACTCAAAAGCATAATCCAAATTATCTTACTTCTGTTGAGTTTAAAACTGAACAATTATTCTTAACAGATGATATTAACGAAGCTGTAAATTTTGCAGATGTATTAATATTTGCAGTTCCATCTGCATTTTTGGTCAGCGAATTAGAAAAACTTAAATCTCCTTTAAAGGATAAAATTATATTCTCTGCCATTAAGGGTATCGTGCCAGAATCTGGATTAATTGTTGGCGAACATTTTCATGAAATCTATAAAATTCCTTTTGAACATATTGGGGTTATAACAGGACCTTGTCACGCTGAAGAGGTTGCTATGGAAAGACTTTCATATTTGACAATTGCATGTGCTGACAAAGACAAGGCTGAATTAATTGCTAAAAACCTATCTAGCAACTATATTAAAACCAATATCAGTAAAGATATTATTGGTACAGAGTACGCTGCCATGTTAAAAAATATTTATGCAATCGCGGCCGGTATCGCTCACGGATTAGGTTATGGCGATAATTTTCAAAGCGTGTTGATGAGCAATGCCATTCGAGAAATGAAACGCTATACCAAACGGATTCATAATATTGACCGAAACATTAACAAGTCTGCCTACTTAGGAGACCTTTTAGTAACAGGAT
>CAXBIJ010000049.1:0-14868 GCA_963975675.1 uncultured Maribacter sp.
ACCTCCTAATCGGTCTAAGACTAAAACACTCACCATTTTTTTGGTAGGTACTTCAAAACTCTTTTTTAAAATGTACCCTTTATAAGCATCACCACCTATACCCCCTGGTAAAAAGAGGTTGTAGAACATTCCCAATAGGTATAGTTTAAGGTTGCTTTTATGGGTTAGAGGAATATTGAGTTGATGAAAGTAAAGATTAAGCCGTATGGCCGCTATTACTTTTGAAATGATAAAGAAAATAGTTGCGCCGAATAAATAAACAGGATTGCTCTTTACTAATATCTCCTTTATTTCTTCTACATTAATTTTTGTAAAGATGAAATATATAAGAACTGCACTGATAAGTACTTTTAAACCGGTGGTTACTTTCTTATTTAACTTCGCCACCTATACTTACTTTTTTAATACGGTAAGGTCTCTTCTTCTGCGATTCATAATACGTACGTATTAATAATTCCATAACAATACCTATGGTGAATAATTGAATACCGGCAAGAATAAACATCATACCGAACATCAATAAAGGTCTAGTACCTATATCTTCACCAAAACCTACTTTTACTACTAAGAGATATAAATTTATTATTACACCCAAGAGAATTAGTAAAAAACCGAATATTCCGAAAAGGTGTATTGGGCGTTGAAAGTATTTGCGAATAAATAGAAGTAGCATCATATCTGCTACCACTTTAAATACTCGTTCTAAACCGTATTTAGAAACTCCTGCATGACGTGCATGATGTTTAACGGGCACTTGTTTAATTTGCGCGCCTTCTAAATGTGCTAAAAGAGTGATAAATCGGTGCATTTCGCCATAGAGGTTCAAGTCTTTAGCAATATCTTTAGTAAAAACCTTAAGGGCGCATCCGTTATCCTTTATGTCTAATTTGGTAACTCGACGTACCAAAAAATTGGCAATTTTAGAGGGTATTTTTTTAACAAGGGAGTCTTTTCTTTTTTGACGTATACCTGTTACTACATCGTATTCCTCACTGACTGCATATGTAAGCATTTCTGGAATATCGGAAGGGTCGTTTTGCAAATCGCCATCCATAGTAATGATATATTCACCTTCTGCATAATCAAGACCAGCCGCTAAAGCTAAACTTTGCCCGTAATTTTTCTTGAGTTCAATAAGATGGACTTTATCATCTTTTAGCCCTTTCACCACTTTTTTAGTGTCGTCTTTAGAAAAATCATCAACATAAATAATTTGATAATCGTAGCCTACCAAGCTTTCGTGGATTTTTTGTGTCAATAAGGCCACATTATCTTCTTCGTTGTATAAAGGAACAACGACCGAAAGTAAGGAAGTAGTAACAGGTTGCATTGGGTTGTTTTTGGAATAGCTGCAAAGTTATGTTTTTTATTGTTAAGATAAAGAACATGATGGTTAGCACTTCTCTTGTAGCCTAGTTTGCTGAAAGTAAATTCAATAGTTTTTCTGCAGCGGAAAAAGGAGAAGTATTACCATTGATAACCTCCTCTTTTAGTAAAGGCAATAACTTTTTAGTTTTCGGATTTTGATAGAATTTTGATAAAAGCTCTTGTTCTAAATATTGAATAAGCCAGTTTTCATTTTGTTGTTGCCGATTTTTTTTGAAATAACCGGTTTCTTTCATGGTTTGGCAATAGTTGAATATTAATGTCCAAATCTCCTCTAATCCTCTATTTTCTAAGGCAGAACATGTTAAAACTTCAGGTGACCAACCATTCTCTTTAGGCGGAAACATGTGTAAAGCTCGGGCGAATTCCATTTTTGCATGAGCTGCATTTTGCACATTATTTCCATCAGATTTATTGATAACAATAGAATCTGCCATTTCTATTATTCCTCTTTTAATGCCCTGTAATTCATCTCCGGCACCTGCTAATTTTAGCAATAAAAAAAAGTCTACCATATCGTGGACTGCAGTTTCGCTTTGGCCCACACCAATTGTTTCAATTAGAATAATATCGAAACCGGCTGCTTCAAGAATAACAATACTTTCACGAGTTTTTCTAGTAACACCACCAAGAGAAGACCCAGAGGCAGATGGTCTTATGTAGGCACTTGGGTTTTTTACTAGTTCTTGCATTCGAGTTTTGTCTCCTAGAATACTACCTTTTGTTCTGCTGCTAGAAGGGTCAACGGTGAGCACAGCCACTTTTTTTTCTAAACTTGTAAGTAGGTTGCCAAACTGTTCTATAAAAGTGCTTTTACCAGCGCCTGGAACACCAGTTATACCTATGCGAATGGTATCATGCTTTTTTGAAAGACAGCCATCAATTATTTCATTAGCAAGACGACGATGTTCTGGTTTTGTACTCTCAATAATAGTAATAGCCTTGCTGACAATAGTAATATTGTTCGAAAAAATCCCCTCAATTATTTCTGTAGTGCTAAGGTTGGCTATATTCATTAAAACAGCTTAGGTTTTGGTAGGCCTTTTGTAAATGTACTATTTGTAAATGGGAACCATAATTTTAGTAGTATCCCAAGCCAAACTTAAATTATTTTGAGGCTTATTATTAATCTCTATATCCTCAAAATTAATAGATAAATCTTCTACCGGTTCTTCTAATTTTTTAATGGGTACTTCAACCGTCAAGTAGTCGTACTTCGCTTCATGAGTAGTTTGGTTTCCGTCTACACGGGTTACGCCCCAGTCTGGAATTTTGGTGTTAAAAATAACCTTCCAAGAATCTTTGTTCGGTATGGTCCATAAAGAATATCTTCCTGCAGGTAGGATCTTGTCAATTATTTTAATTTGTTGGGTGGTGGTAAAAGTAGTAGGCTCATTGGCTCCTGTACGCCAAATTTTACCATAAGGCACTAACTCGCCAAAAATTATTCTTCCTTTTTTTGACGGACTCGAATAATCTATTTCTAATGAGCTTCCTTCAAGGTCCAAAATAGCTGTTTTTGCGGGACTAAATTTTTTAGCTTCATTGTGTATATAGGGTATGGCAATAAAATAAAAGAGCGCTGTTAATACCGCAATACCAACGAGGATTTTTATTAATAACTTCATGTGCTGTAATACTGGATTATTAAATTATACTATCAAATTTAAAGATAGAGATGTTGTTATAGATATCACCTGGTCTTAATACACTTTTAGGGAAATCCGGTTGGTTCGGTGCATCTGGATAGTTTTGTGTTTCAAAACAAATACCTGGAAAATCTGACGGGGTGTAGATGACTACTGCTGGTTGATTGGTATAGACCTTCATTGAAATACCAGAAGTTTTTGAATGTACTTCTGCAACTTTTTCATTACCAATATCTTTAATGAAAACTGCATCTAAACGATGTACTCCAATTTTTCTTGGTAAAAGAAAATCATACTCAGATTTTCTAACCGGAATGATGTCTCCCGTTGGAAGTAAATTCTCATTCATTTCAAGCCTATACGGACAATTTAATTGTAATTCATAATCATCTATATACGGATCTGAATCAAGTTTAAAATAAGAATGATTGGTAAGATTAATAACGGTGCTTCTATCTGTTGTTCCTTCGTAAATAACCTGTAATGCATTATTCATGAGTTTATAGGTTACACTTACCGAAAGATTTCCAGGGTAACCTTCTTCTAAATGTTTGCTTTTGTAAGAAAGTTTAACTGATGGATTATCATCATTGATTACTTCCTCAAT
The DNA here is from genome assembly GCA_963975675.1 of uncultured Maribacter sp. Lineage (GTDB taxonomy): Bacteria > Bacteroidota > Bacteroidia > Flavobacteriales > Flavobacteriaceae > Maribacter. Next base: position 3,643 of record CAXBIJ010000049.1, read on the forward strand.
AGTCCAATATTTATGATGAAAACCTTCCTTGCCACCGTGTAAATGAACTCCATCTTCATGATATAAGTGAAATTTTTCTCTATCAAGTTCAAATCCTCCATTAGAAATACGACCAGCATATCGTCCTATGCTTGCCCCAAGTTTATTATCATCTAATCGATATCTACTTGGATGATTAAAACCAACAACCACATTGGTATAGTTACCGTCTTTACCTTTTACCAGTAATTTTTGTACCGTGGCGCCATAATCAAGGACCATGAGGGTTATAAACTTATTGGAAATCGTAACTTGTTTCAAAGGGAGGAATTAATTATACAATGTAAAAATAAAGATTTTTGCAACATTCTTTTTTTTCTAACGTCCTTAATATAACAACAAACTAAAACCAATCCATTCAACCGATGTTTCAAACCAATGTCGTAGAGAAATGTAAAGCAAATGATAGATCTGCACAGTTGCAACTGTATAGGAAATATTGTGATGGTATGTTTATCGTTGCCATGCGGTTTGTGAAGAATGCCGATGATGCGGAAGATGTTTTGCAAGAATCTTTTATAAAAGCATTTCAAAAATTACATCAGTTTAAGGGAGATGTGACTTTTGGGGCATGGTTGAAACGAATTGTTATAAATAAGAGCATTGATTTTCTAAAGTCAAAAAAAAATAATGTTGTGGCTTTAGATGAAGGGTATATGCAGGTTGTAGAAGAGGATGATAATTGGAATGTGCCATCGACAATAAGTATAGAACAGGTAAGAAGTGCAATTGATGATTTGCAAAGTAAATATAAGTTTGTTGTACTCATGTTTTTGTTAGAAGGGTATGACCATCAAGAAATTGCTCAGGTATTGAATATTTCAGAATCTGCCTGTAGAACAAGATTGTTACGAGGAAAAGGATATTTAAAAGAACTATTAAAAGGAAAAAAATATGGAACAGGATCTTAGGGAAATGTTCAAGAAAGAAAATCAAGAGCAGAAATTCACCATAAATAATGGTCATGAAGAACGCTTTTTAAAGAAACTACAGCAATCATTGCCCGATGGGAAAAAACGAAATAGAACATGGTTAAAAGTTGCTGCTTCTATAGTAGTCATGTTAAGTGTTGGTTTAGGTTATTTTTTATTGAATAAAAATAGCAATGTTGAGAATATAGTTGTGGATAGCAACCAAATCAATGAAGAACAAACTGGATTTACTTTCGGTGACCTATCTCCAGACCTTAAAAAAGTAGAGAATTATTATGTAGCTAATATTAATCTAGAGTTAGCAAAATTAGAAGTGTCCCCAGATACCAAAGATTTAATAGACGGTTTTATGGAACAACTCAATAACCTGAACTTGGAGTATAAAACCTTAAATGCTGAGTTAAAAGATTTAGGGCCTAATGACCAAACTATAACCGCACTCATAGAGAACTTGCAATTACGATTACAATTATTACAGAAATTAAAAAGAAAGTTAAACGAATTAAAATTATCAAAAAATGAACAGATCAATGAAAACAGTATCTAGGCAACTCATCATTGCATTAGGACTATTAATTACTTGTGGGGTATATGCTCAGAAGGAAAGTAAAACATTTCAAGAACGTTTTATTGTGGCAGAAGATGCCGTTGTAGACATTAATACCAGTTATGCTGATATTGAATTTGAAACGTGGGACAAAGATGAGGTGGCCATTACGGCCACCATTACCTTAGAAGGTGCTACTAAAGAGGAAGCAGAGAATTACTTTAAGAATAGCCCAATTGAGATTTTAGGGAATAGTAAGGAAATTAGAATATCTTCTAAATCAAAAAACAATACATTCTTAGCCATTGACAGATCAAATTTTGAATTTGACCATAATAATTTACATAATGACTTACATATTGAAATACCAGAAATAGCATCTTTTGTTATGAATATGCCGCAAATTGCCCCATTCCCTAATATGCCAACATTACCTCAAACAGAGTCCTTTTCATTTGATTATGAGGCATATCAAAAATATGGGGATAGGTACATGAAAAAATGGCAAAAGAATTTTGAGAAAAGCTTTGATAAAGAGCATCAAGAACGTTTAGAAGAATGGGCTTCAAAAATGGAAGCGCAAGCTGAGGAAATGGAAAAGCGTATGGAAAAACAAAATGAAAAACGCCTTAAACATATGGAAGAACGAGCCAAAGAAATGGAAAAGCGGCTTAAAGAACGTGAAAGAGACCGCGAACATCGTCTTGTAGAAAGAGATTCGATAAGAACTTATGGTTTTTTACGACGAGATAGTTTAATCAACTCACCAAATATTTTCTATTTGAACACGAATGAAGGCCAAAAGAATTATAAAATAAAAAAGGTTATAAAAATTAAGTTGCCTAAGTCTACTCGAATAAAAATGGATGTGCGCCATGGAGAAGTTAAACTAGCGGAAAACACCAAAAACTTGAATGCGAATCTTTCGCATTCAAGCCTTTGGGCAGTTAATATTGATGGCGAGGAAACAAATATTTCTGCTTCGTATACTCCGGTAAGTGTAGAAAAATGGAACTATGGTCAGTTAAGTACCTCTTACTCAGAAGAAATATTATTGTCTGAGGTTGATCAATTGCAATTGCAAGCAACTTCATGTGGAGTTACCATAAATAAACTGCTTAAAAATGCTTTTATAAAAAATAACTTTGGTGCAGTCCATATACTTGAAATGGGGCTAGATTTTAAAGAATTAGATGTAAGTGTTAGAAATGGTGAATTAAATATATCGTTACCAAAAGTAGCTGCAGATTTTTATATTAAGGGTAATTCTTCTACTCTTAAGGTGCCTGCTGCTTTAAAGTTAGAACAGATTAAAATTGGTAATTCAATTATTAATAAAGGCTCTTATAAAAAAGAAAATAGTAATCGTTCTGTTGTAATTACATCAGATTATAGTGAAGTAGTAATTCACTAATTATTTTACCAATTCTAATGTGTTCAATATTTTTAACTTCATTAGCAAGTACTATCGCGTCAATACAATTTACGAGCTCCACTCTTCAATCATTCACGGCATACGCTAAAGCAAATCACATTCTTTGTTGAAATTATTATAGTTGTAATGGTCATCAATCCAGTTTTGGTCTAGAGTTTGCCCATTTAAAGTGTTCCAATATCTTTCTGTATTCATGTCATCTAGAGTAGGCACTTCTTCTTTGTAGGTTTGCAAATTTAAGTGTCCACTTTTCTTGTTTTTTTATCTGTATAGTAAGATAGTAAGAGAAAGCAAATGAAATAGATAGCCCATTTCATTAGCTAAAGTTCGGGTTCTATGCGTTAAAGAAATCAAGTTATAAAATGGTATAAATTATTATGGCACTAGACGTTTTTAATAATTAATATTAACTGAGAATGAAAAAGTAATCTACCTACTTCTAAATATAAATTAGTAGATTGCTCTAATGTGAAAAATAAAATAATTTATAGGTTATAGAACCGGCTCCCAGCCTTCTTGATAAGTTCGCTTCCAAGATTCCATCGCTTTGGCATTGTTGGTTATTTTTCCAGTTGCGGTATCAATTTTTAAAGTTTCTCCTGCGTCTTGAGCCATATTTCCTAAATGACATAGCATGGTTGAAATACTGGCATCACTAATATCAGAATTAAGGCTTTTATCTTCTCTAATACCTGCAAAGAAATTAGAAATATGGTTTGTATCTAGTTGTCCTTCACCTCTTGTGTTTGTTGTTTCGCTTGATCCACCTTCAAGTTCCTCTTTTAAAAGATTTCCGTCTAAATCATAAAGTTGATAGAAGTTTCGGTCAAGCATAATACTTCCTTTAGACCCATAAATAGTGCTTCCTCGACCTGGCTGAGTAGGTTTTATAATTCCTCTACTATGTCCTGTCCAGGTTAAAAATTTATTATCTGCAAAAGTGTAGGTTACTTGTTGGTTATCTACAAATTCCCAATCGTCTTGAAAGGTGTATTTTCCACCAAATGATGTAACTGTTTCTGGCAAGTCTACCCCTAATGCCCATCGACATATATCTATTTCATGGGTGCCGTTATTATGTACTTCACCTGTACCCCAATTGCGAAACCAATGCCAATTGTAAGGGTGAATATTATCTTTGTACGCTTCTCGTGGTGCTGGTCCTTGCCATAAATCCCAATCTAATGTAGAAGGAACATCAATTACGTTTCCTTTGCCAATAGAACCTCTATTATTCGAGTAATATGCCTCACCTTTATAAACATCACCAATAATACCTTCTCGTATATCTTTGATGGCACTGATTGAAGTTTTTGCAGAACGTTGTTGATTACCCATTTGAACTTTTTTCCCATACTTTTTCTGGGCTTGGACTAAAAGGTCATTTTCATATGGATTATGACTACAAGGTTTTTCAACATACACATGTTTTCCTGCTTGTAGCGCTAAAATAGACATTGGAGCATGCCAGTGTTCTGGCGTTGCAATGAATACTGCATCGACATCTTTGTCTTCCAATACTTTTCTAAAGTCTTTTTCTATTTTGGGTATGTATCCTATATTTTCTTGACACCACACATTATGTTCTTGCAAAATCACATCATCGACATCACAAGAATATATAATCTTGGCATTTTTATCATTATGAATTGCCTTTACGTGCGCTTTTGCTCTACTACGCACTCCAATAATAGCACAATTGATATGGTCATTAGCGCCAAGAATATTTGCATACGAACTACTTGGAAAGACTAGACCGCCCAAAGTTACCGCTGCTGTACCTGCTGAGGTTTTTTTAATAAAATTTCTTCTAGTAGTCATTGCCTATTCTTTAATGATTGATTTTATTTTGATGTTTTTAAAGGAAACTTTGTCTCCATGATCTTGCAAAAGGATATGCCCTTTTTCGGCTTCTCCGAAATTTGGCCATTGAGCATATTTGCTTTCTGATACTAATTTTCTGTAGTCGTCACTTTTACGTTCATATTCTAAAACTTTCATTCCGTTTAACCAATGCTCAACGTGATTTCCCTTAGATACAATGTGAGCCGTATTCCATTCGCCTGGGGCATTCATAGGCTTGTTCACATCTGCTTGTATAAGGTCGTAAAGAGAAGCTACAGTTCGGCTACCATCATGGTTTCCTAGTTTAGCATCTGGGTGTTTGGCATCATCTAAAATTTGGTATTCTAAACCAATAGATGAACCTGGGCCTTTGTTAATGTCGGTATCTACATAATACTTAATTCCGCTGTTGGCACCTTCTGTAATTTTAAAATCTAACATTAATTCAAAATCACCATATAATTCTTTAGTAACAATATCACCCCCTGCTGCAGATTCTTCACCTCCTGAAGATAGCACGGTCAATATACCATCTTTAATTTCCCATCCTTTTGTTGGGAATTCATCTAAACGAGCTCCTCGCCAACCATTTGTAGTTTCACCGTCCCATAACATTTTCCAATCATTTTTCACTTCGTCAGCACCTAATGCATTTTTTGTATTTATGGGTGTCAATGGACTTTTTCTTGAATACTTAGAAAGACTGTCGGTTAAAATTTTAATATCCTTCCAGATGATATCGGTACCATCTTTCTGCTCATCAGAAATACTATGTACTTGTAATGCTATAAAACCTTTATCTGTTTTATCGTCAATTAAGTATGCAGCAGGCACATCATTAATCCAAGTTTTTAATGTGTCGCCAATAGCTTCTATTCTGTAGTGATTCCATTCATTTTGCTTAAACGCCTTTTGAGCTTCAGGGTTTTCGGTCATTGGGTTCATCCAACCTCTTCTTGCTTCATCATAAATACCGGCACTCCATGCTCGTTCAGATGGATCTATTTCTATTTGATATCCATGAACTCGCCCATCCATATAATGTGGTAAACTATTACTTCTAATTTGTATGCCAGAATTCATACTAGGGTCTACCTTATAATCTAACTCTAAAATAAAATCACCATACATCTTGTCAGTTGTCATAAAAGAGTTAGGTGTATTATGAACCGTGGTACCCACAATAGCATTATCCTTTACGGTATAAGTAGCTTCCCCACCGAGTTGTGTCCATCCATTTAAAGTTTCTCTATCAAATAGATTTACCCAAGGGGTATTATCTTTAGGTTCTTGTTTACAACTTATCAGCGTAAATAGAATAAAGGTAATAAGTAGAAAATTGATGTTTGATTTCATTGGTTTTGGTAAATTATGGTTAATAAAAAAAACGCCCGATTGGGCGCTTGAATATAACAATTTTTTGGGAGACCTTTTAGTGGACACTCTTCTTTAGATAATCTCCAAACTTAGCTTTAAACCTATTTAATCTTGGTATAGATACGTTTTTAATATATGAATTGTTAGGGTTGTTTTTTTCGTAATCTTGGTGGTATGATTCTGCTTTATAGAAAACCGTATATGGTGTAACCTCTGTTGTAATTGGGTCACCGCCATATACATTTTGATCTGTAAGTGCTTGTATGTAAGCTTCAATTATTTTCTTTTGCTCATCAGTTTTGTAAAAGGCAATAGAACGGTATTGTCTACCGCGATCAGGCCCTTGTCTATTTAATTGTGTTGGGTCGTGAGAACCAAAGAAAACTTGAACCAATTCGGTAAAGGAAATTTCTTTTGGGTCATAATAGACTTCTACAGCCTCTGCATGGTCGGTTTTACCATAACCTACGTCTTCATAGGTAGGATTCTTTTGTTTACCACCAGCATAACCAGAAACTACCTCTTTAACTCCTATTACACTCTCAAAAATTGCTTCTACACACCAAAAACAACCACTAGCAAAATAAGCGGTTTCATATTTGCTTAATTGTTGAGGACTTAGTTTTACAACCTCCTCATCTACTTCATTTACAATTTCAGTGTTTTCGGTATTTTCTGGAATGGTATTTTTCTTGACTTTAGATTGACAACTTGTGGCTAATAATGTAGCGCAGGCCAATAATGATATTTGCAATAATTTCATGGCAATTTTCTTTTAACAATTTGTAGGTAATTTACAAATACCTTACGAGGAAAATGGTTAAAAAATGTTAACTAGATAAAAGGATATTATATTTTTGAGAAATGAATACATTGCATGAAGAGCTTATATCTTATTCCTCAAACCCTATTTCTATTTTAGATTCAGCAATTACTATTCAGAAATATGTATGCCTGAACCTTTCTAAAGATAATAAGGAGTTATTTGGTTTAGAGATTACTAACCATACAGTTTGCCAAAATTATATTGATAGGGTATTGCACGATAAGAATGGATTAATAGCATACGGTGGTTATTTAGAAGAACGTAACCTATATAATGATAAAGAAGGTTTCTCTTCTAGCACAAAACCAATTCGAAATATTCATTTAGGAATCGATTATTGGTGTGCCGCCTTAACTAAAGTAATTGTTCCAATAAAAGGCGTGGTGCATAGTTTTAAGAATAATAATGTTATTGGTGATTACGGACCAACTATAATACTAAAGCATGTTTTAGGCAATCATACCTTTTATACCTTGTACGGCCACCTTTCGGTAGATTCTTTAGACGGACTTTTTATTAATAAAGAATTTAAAGCCGGTGATAGTATTGGTAGACTAGGTACACCAGATATAAATGTAAATTATGCACCACATCTACATTTTCAAATCATACGCGATTTAGAGGGTAACGTGGGAGACTACCCTGGTGTATGTGCTAAAACACAATTACCCTTTTATCAAGAAAACTGCCCAGACCCTAATATTTTAATGAAGTTGAAGTAACCTTACTTCGATTAACAGCACCTTTAATCGCTAAGGTGATTTTGTGGTGTGTGTTGTTTATCGACCAGTTTTTACACTTTAACTGAGTACCTGTAAAGTAACGAGAAATATGTGTTTTTCAGCGATTCACGACCTAGTGAATCAAGGCATGCTGCGTTCTATAAGTGTAACAAACGCAGTCATGAAAACAATACTTACAATCATCTTCTTAAGCTTTATTTCTCAAGCGCAAAATAATTCTAAGGATGTAAAAGTTGAAACTATTGAAATGACAATTGTTACTGAAACAACTTACGAATTAAACTTTGAAGCGAAAACTGAAGTAGCTCGTTTATACAAATCAAAAAATTCTAAAATTAAAAAAGAGTTAAACTTCATCACTAAAGCTAACAAACCTAAAATGGCTTAATCATATTAAGATATAAAGTAACTGCTTCGCAGTATTATAACCTTCAATTTATCTTTAAGAAAGTAAATCTAGACATCATCTGAGAAGCAAACAATCAATTATTTTCAAAATAGGAAATTAATATAAATGTAGGAATATGATTACTAAATCGATAAACGGCACATAATTACGGATTATCTACTATAATTTTTGTAGGAAAACGGACTACAAAAAATGGTAATACATCGAAAACATATACTTTCATCGTTAAAATTGTGCATTTTGTCGAATTCGAAATACGTTTACTTACAATGAGGGGGTTATCTACAAACCAAATTTACCTACTTATTATGCGTACAATTATTTTCTTATTCCTTGTTGTCTGTTTGGGAACCAAGTCCCAAGCTCAAGATAAGTTACCCGTTACCAAAGTGCAGTCTATTACCATGCCAATGGCAGATATAATTGACCAATCTGAAATTAATACTCAGGGTTACCAAACAGCTACAAGGTTTTTTAAAGTTAAAAATGCAAGAATTAAACAAGCTTTAAAATTCAAACCCACAACGATAAATACACTTTTTGCTTAATTTATTTCATCAACTTCGATATCTGTGGTTACTGCAGTATCAGTTTTTGGAAGTACAACCGATTCTAATATTTTCCAGACATTATTAGTTACTATTTTTTGCCCCTCTGCGGTTGGGTGAATACCATCTTCTAAATTTAATTCTGGTATGCCAGCAACACCTTCTAATAAAAAAGGTATTAATAAAATTTCATTAGATTCGGCCAAAGCAGGATACATTGCCATAAATTGAGAAGTATAATCAGCACCCATATTTGGTGGTATCTGCATACCTGCTAAAATAATTATGGTTTCAGGGTTTTTAACTTTAACCATATCTATCATTGCTTGAAGGTTGTTCATCGATTCAGAAATAGGTATTCCTCTTAATCCGTCATTAGCACCCAACTCTAAAACAAAAATATCTACCGGTTGGTTCAGTACCCAATCAAGTCTATTTAAACCACCAGAAGTTGTTTCTCCGCTTAATCCAGAATTAATGACCTTAAATTCTAATCCTAACGAGTCTAATCTTTGCTGAATTCTATTTGGAAATCCTTCTTTGGTATCCAAGCCATAGGCTGCTGTAAGGCTATTGCCATAAAACAGTATAATCTTCTGGTTGGTTTCAATAACTTCGTTTTCGGAAACACTAATTTCTTGGGTAGCGCTATCTGATTGTTTTTTTTCTGGACTTTCTCCACATCCAATAAGCACGAATGCCCATAAAAAATAACGAAACTTTAATACTTTCAACATAGTCTTAGCTTATTAGATTCAAAATCATTTGCTTATTTTGTGAGCCTGTAGTAAAATGATTTATGGCAAAGATATTAAACGTACGTAATCTAAGGAAAACGTACACGAGTGGATCTAAAAATTTGACAGTATTAGATGATATTTCTTTTTCAATAGAAGAAGGAGAAACTTTCGCAATTGTAGGTCCTTCTGGTAGTGGAAAAACTACTTTGTTAGGGCTGTGTGCTGGCTTAGATGAAATTGATGAAGGTGTTATACATCTTTGTGGAGAGGATTTAAATACGTTTAATGAAGACCAACGTGCTCTATTAAGAAATGAGAAAGTCGGATTTATTTTTCAAGATTTTCAATTGTTACCCACCTTAACCGCATTAGAGAATGTAAGTGTCCCTTTAGAATTACAAGGCGCGCCTAACGCTACAACAGATGCTATGGCATTACTAACCAAAGTAGGTCTTGGTAATCGACATAATCATTACCCGTCACAACTTTCAGGTGGGGAACAACAACGAGTGGCATTAGCTAGGGCATTTTCTAACAAACCTTCAATTCTTTTTGCTGACGAACCAACGGGTAATTTAGATGAAGAAACAGGAGAAAAGGTGATAAAATTACTGTTCGATTTAAATACAGAAATGGGGACTACATTGGTTATTGTTACCCACGATTTAGAACTAGCTAAACTTAATAAACATGTATTGCGACTTAAAGGTGGTAAAATAGTAATCAATGAAACCTCTGCAATATCTTGAGTAAACCTATACGAACTTCAAAAGCAGACTTTAATTGGTTATTGAAAATGGCTTGGCGCGATGGCAAGGCCAGTGGTAGGCGATTACTCCTATTCATGGCTTCCATTATATTGGGTATAGCCGCTGTCGTTTCTATTCAGTCTTTTAGTGATAATCTTAAAGAAAACATCGGTCTACAGTCAAAAGCCCTTATGGGAGCCGATTTTCTTATCGATAGTAATCAACCAGCAAACGAACGGGTAACTCAGTTGATGGACTCACTTGGCGGAGCCGATGCTAGAGAAGTAAATTTTGCTTCTATGGCAGCTTTTACAAAAAATGGAGCTACCAAATTGGTTCAAGTACGTGGTATTGAAGGTGATTTCCCTTTTTATGGAGAATTAGAAACAGAACCTACAAAGGCAGCTTTTGAATTTCAAGAAAAAGGAGGTGCTTTAGTAGACGCAACCGCAATGCTGCAATTTGATCTTAAATTGGGCGACAGTGTAAAATTAGGAACTACAACTTTTGCAATTATTGGGTCTTTAATAACCGCACCTGGCAGTACTGGTATTGGGGCTACGGCCGCGCCACCTATTATTGTGCCGTTTCGATTTATGGAAGAAAGCGGATTACTACAAAGAGGAAGCCGTTTAGGGTATAATTATTATTTTAAAAACTCCAATATAGATTTAATCGCGCTTAACAAAAAAGTAGACCCTTTGTTAGATGCCGAAAATGCTGATTTAGACACTCATATAGATACTAGTGAACGATTAGGGCGCCGGTATGAAAATGTTGGTCGATTCTTAAACCTTGTAGCATTTATAGCACTTCTTTTAGGGTGTGTAGGTATTGCTAGCTCTGTTCATATTTATATAAAAGAGAAATTAAAATCGGTGGCAGTTCTCAAATGTTTAGGGGCGACCCGTAAGCAAACCTTTTTAATCTATTTGCTTCAAATTGCGGGTATGGGATTGTTGGGCGGCTTTATTGGCACTGTTATAGGACTTATTTTACAGCAAACGTTCCCGCTAATCCTACAAGAATTTTTACC
>CAXBIJ010000050.1:0-14854 GCA_963975675.1 uncultured Maribacter sp.
TATTAAAAAAACGTTTTCAGGTTTGTTTTTAATAGTATCTATCCAGTGTAAAAGTTCGGCTTGGTCTGCATGAGCAGACAGGCTTTCAATCAAATGAATACTAGCTTTTACCGGATAATATTTTCCGAATATCTTAAGTTCATGTGTACCTTCCAATAATTGTCTACCTCTTGTGCCTTCAGCTTGGTAACCAACTAATAGTACATTTGTTTTAGGCTCATCAACTAACTGTTTAAGGTAGGTAAGAACCCTGCCGCCAGTTACCATACCACTACCAGCAATGACGATTTTAGGTCTGGGGTCATCTATAGTTTTCCAGGTATCTGCGTAAGATGTTATAATTGTAACATGGTTACACATAGCTTCGAATTCGTTCATCGATAGCTTATGCCAATCTGGATATTGCTGAAATACATTAAGTACATTATTACCCATAGGACTATCAATAAAAATAGGAATATTGGGTATTTTGTTTTTCTTATACATTTGCCATAATAAATACATCAGTAATTGTAAACGTTCAACGGCAAAGGAGGGTATTATCAAGGTTCCTCTATCATTTATAGTTTTCTGTATAAGACTGCTTAATATCTCAGTAATATCTTCTTTAGGATGTAATTTATTGCCATAAGTACTTTCTAAGAAAAGATAATCTGCCCATTTTGGTCTTTCTGGTGGTGATAAAAGCTCATCATTTAATCTACCAACATCACCTGAAAAAACAAAGACCTTCTCGAACATTTCAAGATGTATAAAAGTTGAACCAATAATATGGCCATTATATCTAAACTGAAATCGTATATTCTCTGAAAGCTCTATCCAATCATCTTTTTTGCAGCCAGAGAACAACTTAATGGTGTTTTCAGCTTCGTTAAGGTCATAAAACGGTAAGGCAACAGGATGTTTAGAATACCCATCTTCATTTGCTTTTTTAGCCTGCTCTTCTTGAATTTTAGCGCTGTCGAGTAAAATTATACGTGCAATTGACAAAGTAGGTTCTGTGGCTAAAATACTACCCTTAAATCCTTCTTTTAGTAATCGTGGTAAATAGCCGGTATGGTCTAGATGGCCATGGGTTAATAGAACAACATCAATTTTACTAACGTCAATAGGCAGTGGTTGCCAATTTATTTCACGTAACTCTTTAAGTCCCTGAAACATTCCACAATCTATAAGTATATTTATTTCAGGTGTTTCTATATAGAATTTAGATCCAGTAACCGTACCTGATGCACCTAAAAATTTTATGCTAACTTTTTTCATAGTATTAAGATTTACAGAGTTGTTCTATCTCATCTAAAATTTTTGTTTTTCTAGTATTGGATATGCCTAAATGGTCCAGAAAGAATTTATCTTTTATGAGTTGTCGACATAAGACTACATTTCTACTTAGTAAAAATTGCTTTTCTCTATTAGATAGTAAACTAGAGACTGTAATAGGGTAAAGGCTTAATCTGTCAATTCTATCTTTAAGTCCGTCATTACTGGGGTAATCCCAGCTTAATAGGTAAAGGTCTGCACATTTTCCATACTTAATTGCATCTTCAGTAAATCGAGTATTGGTAACGACCCAGCCTTTATTAAGGGGTTTTATATTATTACTATTAGAAACCCAGTGGGCTTTTACATCTTTATATCTAGAATGAATGTAAAGTGGAACTTTTACATTGCAATTTCGACCTTCTTCATTATGAAATTTACATTCAATGATAGTGACCGTATCATTTTTCTCAGCTACAACATCAATTTCATGGGTAACACATGCACCATTTAAAACGATGTCTACTTCAACGGTATACCCCGAGTATTGTAAAATTGCACCAACAAAACGTTCAAACGGAAAACCAGTAGGTCCCAATTCATAAATTGCCTTTTTAAGCTTGTATTTTGAAGCAAAAACTGATTTATTTTTTTTAAGAAGAGAGTAAGCTCTATTGTAAATTTCATTCGTCGTAATACCTTCATAAAGTTCATCATTGACCTTACCGACAATTTCTTCCACAAGCTCATGATTTGCTCCACTATGCTTTAGGGAGTTCCGTAGTTTATCTAACGAAAATTTCACTTTTTGTCCTGAAGATTTTATGATATCTATAGTTTTGTAGGTATCCATATTACTTTTTTAAATTTATATCTATTGGTGGTATTTGTAGTAATTGCAATGTGGTAGAGGCCAAGTTTACTTTGCCATTCGTATGTAATATTGCTTTTTCTATAAGTTGAAAAAGGATGTGTTTTGTATTTCTTCTACGTTTGTAATCTGTAATATACCTTAGGTTTAATTGAATCCAATTATCGGTTAAATTCATTGCTATAGTAGGTTCTAAGGTGGCATTTTCTATATAATAGCGTTCAACCATTTCTTCCCATTTTGCTTTAGATTTATCTGTATAATCTGATAAAAGTTCATTAGCACTGTTCATTATAATAGTTTTGGCAAGTTCAGTATCTGAACCGTAAGTGATAAGTATATTTAGTTCATCCCAAACGAATGGGAAGTCCATAGAATAATTTTTTATAGGTCCTTTAAAAACAAAGGCATTGCTGATTTTTACAATTCTACCAGAATAATTATCACTACTTACCCATTCACCCATTTCCATTATAGTGGTATAAATACTATCAATATCTATTACATCACCCTTAATATTATTAATCTCAATACGGTCACCAGGCTTATAGACTCGAACGAAGAAAATATAAAATGATCCTGCTATACTTAATATTAATTCTTGTAAGGTAAAGGTGATTCCTGCAGTAAACAGACCTATGATTATAGTATAATCTTTTAAGTTATCTACTGTAATGGCCATTAAAATTAAAAATATGATAAGTACATATCCAACAATTTCTACACCTTTTTGAGCCTTATATCTAACAGATATATTATCAATTCTTTTTTTAAGTGTTTTTCTGACTATACCAATGATTATAATGATGAATAAAATCCACATTAGCAGTTTTGCCACTTTAATGACTGTAGGGTTTTCAAAAAACTGTAAAAGTGTATCCATATTTATATTTTAAAAAACCGCCAATGAAATATCTTCTTTGACGGTTTCGCTTTTAGACATTAACCAACCAACTATTTATGTCTAAAAAAATTTCTAACATAGGCCTTCGTTTGGTTTTCGGTCATGCTATCTGCTTTCTCAACTGCTTTTAGTTTACCGAATAAAGATTTGTTATGCTGTGATAATTCTTTTTTAAATTTTTCATTAATATCTGCAGGTCCAAAAATTAGTAGCTCATCACTATCGGCAACTGCTTCAGCTATGCTATTAAAGTAATTTTTAAATTGAGATTTTTCTTTTTCTAAATATTTTCTTTCATGGGTCACATCTTGAGTAACACCAGATTTTACCCGAGTACCACCAGTACCTGTTCTATTGAAGAATTCAATATCAGAATGTATGGTTTCAATGGTTTCTTCATTTTGTGTTAGACGTATAATATGTGCCTGTTTACTATCCATCCAAATACCTACTTTTTTCATGTTTTTGTTTTTAAGATTAGTATTTAGTGCAGTGCCAATATGGGCACTTTACTGTCGTAACCAATTTCTTTTATAAGTGGTCTTGAAAATACACTACCAAAAAACAGATGTTTATGGTTTATAAAAGCAACCATATCACTGTTTCTACTTTCAACAAAAGTTTGTATTCCTTTGCCTAAATGACTTTCAGTTAGCGTATAAAAATTATAAGTAACCTCGTCTAAAATGCTTTTAAGTAATTGCTGATTTTCTAATTGAGTTTCAGAAAGCTCTTTTTTCTTATTTAAATGTAATACGGCAATTTCGGTATTGTGCATTTTTCCTATTTCTACAAGATATTTTAGTTCTGCTCTTTTAAAAGAATCCTTATAATCGGTCGGAAAAACAATTTCTTTTGGAGCTTGAAATGAAATATTTTCTGGGATTGCCAATACAGGACATACCCTTATTTTTTCCATAGCCATTACAGTATTGCTGCCAAAAAGCACACCTTTTGAACCTGTTGCACCTTTAGTACCCATGGCAACCAATTCAATATCTTTATCAGCTATCATTTTTTTGATTGCTTCCGATAAGAAGTTGTGAGTTGATTTTGTATAATAATTGTGTTTAGGATTGTCGTTATGTAATGCTATGGTATCTAATAATTTTACAAAACTCTTTTCAGAAGCTGCTTTTGCCAATTCAAATTCTGCACTTCCTTCTTCAGGAATATTTAAACTATTGGTGGTGTATTTTTCAAAATTAAATACATTTAAAAAATAAAAATCACAATTTAATTTGGCATACAAATCAATTGTATAGCGAATTGCATTTAAAGCATTCTTGGAAAAATCTGTTGGTATAAGAATACGCTTATTCATAAATTAACCTTTTTAGATTGGTCATTAAATATATTGTTCAATCTTATAATTAACTATGATAAATATCAGTCTTGAATAGGCAGAATTAAAAAGGGTATTGTTGCGTATATACTTAAATCCAAAACAACAGGTTCATGTAAAAGTCGTTCAAAGAAGTTTCTTCTATGATAGGCCATTGCAAACATATTAATGTCTTGCTGAGCTAAAAAATCTTGAATGATATTGGCCTTATCAGTATAATTCCAAATATCATCAAAAGTATGTTGCGTTTTTGCTAAACTTGTTTTCAACAATTTTTTATTGGAAACCTGAATAGGGTTCATGATTCCTTCTTCGTTGATATGGATCACTCTTATGGCGGCTTTGGTAATTGAAGCAATTAATAAAAGCATTGCTAGGGTATTTTTAGTACAACCTTTTTTATAGTCGGTAATAAAGGCAATTTCATCAATTGGTTTATAGGCAATCTGCTTTGGTACGGCTAGTATAGGGCATTGTGTTATGGTATTGGCTATTCTAATAGTGTTGCTGCCCATGAACAATTCTTTTGCGCCAGTTTTTCCTTTGTTACCTACGACAATTAGGTCTATTTGAAGATTGTTTATAGTTTGAGAAATGATTTTAGATATCGTTCCTATACTTGATATTGTATTGAACTTGTGTAGTTTGTTATCGGTATCAAGAACAATTTTATGAACGGTTTTAGTAAGATTTTCTTGCGATTTGGTTTGTAATTTTAAGCGCTCTTTTTCACCTACAAATAATGCATTTATAGGGCTTGACGTTAGGGTAAGGTCATCATATATATGCAAAATATGAAAAGTGCATTTTTTCGACGCAAAAATTTGTGTAGCGTAAAAGAGTGCATTGTATGCTTCGTTTGAAAAATCGGTAGCAACCAGTATGCTTTTAATTTCCATAATTATAATTGTGGTATAACCATAAAAGGAACAGTAACATGAAAACCTATTTTTTTAATAACTGGCTCAATAAATAGACGCTCAAAAAAAGTGTGTTTATTTTGAACCATGACCAATAAATTAATTTTTTGCTTCATTTGAAAAGCGTTTATTGCTGCAATTATTTCATTACTCGCTACTTCATGAAATAAAGCATTTTTCGACAACACTTTTTGAAGCTTTTCTTTGTTTTTTAGTTGAACTGGGTTTAGGTCATCACCTGTAAATACATGCATAACATTTACTTGAGATACATGCGTATTCACAATTTTTAAAAGTTGCGACAAACTACTTTTGTTTAACTCAACTTCAAAATCGTTCGGAAAAAGAATCTGTTGTGGCGATTCATATTCAAAGCCAGAAGGTATTACCAAAACAGGGCATTTAGAATTTTTTATGACGTGCACGGTATTAGTACCAAATAATATTTCTTTTGCCCCAGTTGCACCTTGTGTGCCCATAATTACCAAATCGATATCTTCTGCTTCAACAGTTCTAGTTACCTCACTAGAAAGTACGTTTAAAGCAGAGTGGGTTATAAAAGTGTGTAAAGGGTTTTTAAAATCTTTTTCTAATTTTTTCTTTAAGTTATCAAGATTATTCATCGAATTTTCTTGAACGATATCTCCAAGACCTATTTGTGCAGGGCTGCCCATCAGGTACTCTGTATGGTACACAGGCGGCATATAGCTATTTAGCAGATAAAAAGTACATTTTATATCTTTATATAACGTTAGTGCGTAACGTATAGCAGTTAATGAGTTTTTAGAAAAATCTGTAGGTAATAAAATACGTGTCATAGTCTACTTATTTAATAAATTGAAATTAAGTAGAGTTGATGAATTATGGTATGATATTCGTCAGGTTCGTTGCACAATGAATTACCTAATATTAATCACCAAATAGCAGGTTATGAAAAAGAGTTTTAAAAAAAATATAAATTCAGAAATACCCTCATTAGTCCATTTTTATGCAAATTGGTGTACTCCATGTAAATTAATGACTCCAATTCTAGAGCAAATTGAAGAAGAAATGGGAAATAGTTTAAACGTAGTAGAAATAGATGTTGAAGCCAAAAAAAAGCTTACACGTAGATATAAAATTAAAAATCTCCCTTCACTAATGCTATTTAAAAATGGCGAACCGCTTTGGCGACAATCTGGCATGATTCAAAAAGACGAAATCAAAAAAGCAATTATTGAATTTATATAAATTAAGAATTAAAGCAATTTAAATTCAATCATAATCATTTTAAGACTCGTGAATAACAAGAAAGGGTACTTTTGTATGATAACTTATTTTTTCTACTGTAGGTCTAAATAAAATGCGTTCCAAGAAATTAAGATTTTTAGCAACCATTACCAACATATCAAGATTTCTACTTTCTGTAAAACACTGAATAGAATCATCAATTTTCTTGCCCGTCACAAAATGAAATGAACATTCAATATCTTTATAATGTTCCATTAAAATTCTTTTGTTGTTTTCTTGAATAGGACTCAGTTTTTCATTTTTAAGCGATACATAAAGTAAACGTAAAGCAGATTTTTTAAGCAATAAAATATCTTTTAGAGTTTCTAAAATCTTATGGTCATATTTTAATTGAAAATCTGAAGGGAACCCTATTTCCTTAATTCTAGAATATACCGCGTGTTCAGGTACAGCTAAAACTGTACAGGGTACTTTGGTAATTATATCACCGGTATTACTGCCAATAGAGACTGATTTTAAGCCAGTTGAGCCTTTTGTGCCCATGATAATCAGGTCAATTTTTTTTTCTTTGACTTGCGATTTTATGTGATCGGTTAAAAAACCATAAAGCGCTAGAGATTTAAATTCATGTTTTACATTTAATGGTAAATGCTCTATTTTGCTCATTAATTTTTGAAGCTTTTCATTACTTTCTACTAATAAACTTTCTTCTAAAACCTCTGGCGAAAGAAACATAGCTGTTTCTCCACTTGTATTAGTGTTTATAGAATTTACATGAACTATATGAAAGGTACAATGTGTTTTTTTGAAAAAGGAAATTCCATATAGTAAGGCGTTCCATGCGTTTTCTGAAAAATCAGTAGGGATTAGTATATTTTTCATCGTAATATTTATTTGTAATAGAAAAAAGTTTAAAATTTATTGCGGTAAAAAGATTACAGGAATATTAGAATGAAACGCTATTTTTTTAATTACAGCTTCTCCTATTATTTTTTCCCAGAAGGTATGCTGATGACGAATAATACATAGAATACAAGAATCTTTATTACCAACATAGGCATCTAAACTATGAGATATGTTGATTTCAAATGGTACTTTTTTAAATTGAAAATCTAACCCTGCAAACCTTTCCTTTAATATAGCCTTGTGAGTATTTTGGGTATCATTCAAATTAAATTCTATGGCCACATGAATAATTTCAATTTGAGCTTTCCATAAAATGGCGAGTTCTATAATTTGGTTTAACTCATTCTTATTGAATGGTTTAGTGAAGTCGGTGGCAAAAATAATGGTATGTAGTTTTTGAAAATTGAAACCACTTGGTATAGCAAAAATTGGAATGTTTTTTATCGTTTTTAATACTTTAACTGTATTGCTTCCTAAGAAAACCTCCTTAGCGCCAGTTGCGCCTTGTGTACCCATCATTAATAAATCAACATCATTCTGGCTAACTATTTCCTTAACTGCTTCTTCTAAAGTCTCAGATTTAGATACCGTGGTAAATTTATGTTTTGGATTTTTATGGTTAATCTCAAAATAGTTGAACATTTCTTCTAATTCTTGTTCAGAATTCTTTGAAAGTGAATCATAAATTACGCCTAGTCGTTTTTGACTTTTAGTGCCTAATAAGTTTAATGTAGAGGGCTCATAAGCATGTAAAAGATAAAAATGGCATTCTACCTCTGCATATATTTTTAATGCTGTAAAAATCGCATTCCAGGCATTTTCTGAAAAATCTGTTGTTAATACTATTTTCTTCATTTGACTTTTTTTAAGATTACCGTGGTAAATTTTGCATGACTAAAAACGGTACAGTAGGTGTTAGTCCTATTTCATCAATCGTAGAACGGTACAGCATATCTTCTAGAAATGAATGTCTAGAATTAACCATAACCAAAAGATCCATATCATTTTCATTAATATAGGTCATAATAGCTTTAGCTCTATTTTCTACAGCAGTTATAACAAAAGATAGCATGGCACTAGTTAAGCACTCTTCTAAAAACTTTTTGTTATCTAATTGTCTTAAACTTAAATCTTCAAAATCAGATATATATAAGCTGTGTATTTGGGCTTTAAATTGTGCTGCTAAGGTATCTAAAAGCTTAAGTTCTCTTCTTTTGTAGGGTAACATGTAGTCGCTAGGGAAAAGAATTTTTTTAGGTTGTGTGTATTCGTACCCGTGTGGAATTGCTAAAACCGGACATTTTACATATTTAAATACTTGAACTGTATTACTGCCGAAGGTAATGCTAGAGTTAGCGGTTTTACCTTTTGTGCCCATAATCATAAGGTCAATATTTTTGATGTTTACAAAATTATTTACTGCATCTACTAACGATTCAAATGAAGTGATTGCTTCGTAATGATGTTTAGGATTGTGGGTTCGTTCTTTAATTTGCTTAACTAACTTGCCTAATTCGTTTTCAGATTTTTTTTCAATCGATTGTTTTTCATTTTCAAAAGAATCAGTATCTACATTATGAAAAGGACCATATACTTCATCTGCATACGCATGAATAAAATAAAAATTCGTACGCTCACATTTAAAAAGTTGTAAAGCATACGATATCGCATGATTTGCATTACTTGAAAAATCGGTAGGAATTAGAATATGTTTCATAGTTTCTTTTTGCACTCTAAAAGTATTTGAGTGCCAAAAGAAAACCTATGATATTTATCATGCTATCTTTATGAGATATAAAATACTAGTGCAGATTAGGTCACATATTTAAGAACCTTAAGCTCTTTTATACGTATGTTTCTCCCTTCAATTTCAATAAGTCCTTCCTTTTTGAAACCAGAAAGTGTTCTAATTAAACTTTCAGTAGCTATACCTGCAACGCTGGCAAGGTCGGCGCGAGATATTCTAATAGGCTCTGAGGTGTTATTATTCATAAGTTCAGCAAATTGCAATAAGGTTTGAGCAGTTTTTTTGCGAACCGAGCTATATGCCATCTGTAAAAGTTGATGTTTAATGTCTGATATATTGTCAGAAAACATCGCCATTAATTCTAGGGGAATTGTATGGTTTTCAGAAACAATTTGGAGCAATTGCTCTTTTGTAACAGAAGCGAGTTCTACTATTTCTAAGGCGGTGGCAGTTTCTTGATTCACAACATTATTCATCAACGTGGTAAAACCTAAAAAATCATCAGCATGATATAAAGTGGTAATAAGTTCTTTACCATCTTGATCCATGGTATGGCACTTAACGACGCCTTTTAAAATTAGATAAACATTGTTAGAACGCACACCTTCTTCATAAATGGTATCTCCTTCATTAAGAGTAATTACTTCACCATTATCGTCAAAATAATTTTTAAGTTGGTTAAGATTTCCGATTTCATCTGGGTCGTCAATTTGTTCTTTTTTACTGGTGTTAATGTCGTGAAGTAATTTTGCCTTAGCCATTCTACTCTCAATAGCGCTAATTAAATCTTCTTCTTCAAAAGGTTTGGTAAGATAATCATCAGCACCAAGGTCCATACCTTTGCGTATCGCTTTATGTTCTGTAATAGCTGAGAGAAATATAAAAGGAATTTGCTGGGTGCTTTCATTGTTTGAAAGAGCCTCTAAAACACCATAGCCATCAATTTCGGGCATCATAATATCACAAACAATTATATCTGGCAGTTGCTCTGTAGCAGTTTTGATTCCTATTTTTCCATTTGGCGAAGTAATTATTCGATAACCAGATAGTTCTAAAAGTTCTGCAGTGTTCTCTCTTAATATTTTATCGTCTTCTATTAATAAAATGGTTTTCATTAGGTATTGCTTTTAATATTTTTAGGAATATGGATAGTAAATTTTGAACCTATATTTTCTTCGCTTACAAAAGTGAGTGTTGCACCTAAATTTGCAAGGTGCTGCTTCGAGATATTAAGACCGATACCAGTACCCTGATTTAATAAAGCATTTTCAGCCCTAAAATAGCGATCAAAAATATATTTCTGTTGTTCTTCAGGTATTCCTATTCCCTGATCAATAATTTCTATTGCCAAAAATTCTTTTTCAATGGTAAAAAGTATTTTTATAGTAGAATCTTCTGGAGAATATTTAATGGCATTTTGCAATAAATTAGACAATGCCAAGGCTAAGGTTTTCTCATCAAATGATATTACTACTTCATCTATATTGTCTGGGTAACGAATTTGTTGTCCGGTTTTTAGTAGCATATTAGCATCGTATACTACTTCGTTAATAACTCTACTAAGTGGAAAATCTTCAACTACATAATTTACTTTACCCAACTCTAAACGTTCTACAGATAGAAAATCGTTAAGAATTGTATCTAACTGTCGAACCTTAGATTTTATAGTTTCTACATGTTTATCACGTTTTTCTTGTTGATCGGTTTCTTTATATTTTGAGAGTAAGGTTATTGAGGTAAGTATGCTACTTAATGGAGTTTTAAACTCATGCGAAACCAGTGACAGAAATCGAGTTTTAAGCTCGTTGAGTTCTTTTTCCTTTTCAAGTGCATCTGTCAATTGTTTTGTACGCTC
This sequence comes from uncultured Maribacter sp., assembly GCA_963975675.1. Lineage (GTDB taxonomy): Bacteria > Bacteroidota > Bacteroidia > Flavobacteriales > Flavobacteriaceae > Maribacter. The sequence continues at coordinate 11,039 of CAXBIJ010000050.1, forward strand.
TTGAACAGTTTGTTCAAGATTTTGAGTGTAGTTCTTACGTTCAGTAATATCTGTTACTAATGCCATTACATAGGTATTACCATAGAGAGCAAATGGGTTTAAACCAGCCTCAACAGGAAATTCTTGCCCATTCTTTCTAAGGCCACTTAAATCGCGACCATTACCCATTTTTCTTTTTTCACTTTTCTCCATAAAACTAGAAAAGTGCCCTTCGTGTTTATGGTGATATCGTTTGGGAATTATACAGTCAAGTGATTTTCCTATAAGTTCTTCTTTATCATAACCGAACATTTCCTCGGCAGAAGAATTGGTCGCTACAATTTCTTGTTTGGTATTTACTAAAATAATCCCTTCAGAAATTCCTTCTGACAGTAGATTGAAAATATTACTATTTTTTTCAAACACGTTCATGTTTAAATATAATCCTTAACTGATAATTATCATAGAAAAGTTGGTATAATAAAAGTATTTTTTCTAAATATTAATTTCAATTTTTAAGATATGTTAAACTCACAAAAATTTGGTATTGAACTTTATGAGAATTTAGGAAAGTTATTTTATGCCATGGCAATTATAGATGGTTCGGTACACACAAAAGAGGTTGATCGACTAAGGTCTTACATTCGTAGTTATTGGTTAGATATTGATGCTATTGAAGATGAATATGGTTCAGATGCAGCCTTTAGGATTGAAACTACCTTCGACTGGTGTTTAGAGTATGAGAAAGAAGCTGAAGATTGTTTTGATCAATTTAAGGAATTTTATAAAGAACATGTAAAAATGTTTACTCCAGCGGTAAAGAGGCTGGTTTTAGATACTGCAAATGCAATGGCAAATGCTTTTGCAGGAAAAAATAAGGCAGAGTTAATACTTCTATCTCAGATTGAAATTACATTTAGATAAATCCTTAATCCATTTAGTTTGTAAGACTGATATTAGTCATAGTATTTTGATAATGAACATACTAAATTGGTAGAACATTAAAATATAGAAATGATGAAAAAAAGAATATTTCTTTGGGTATTGACCTTATTAGTAGCATTACCCATATCGGCACAAGTTTTACAAAATATTGATGAAATAGCTCCTTTTAGTGATGGCTTGGCAGCAGTTCGTAGAGGCCAGCAATGGGGTTTTATAAATGAAGAGGGGACCATGGTAATTGATTTTCGAGATGATATTTATTGGAACCAAAACGTAGATAAAACTAGATCAGATGTCTCAGGGGTTCAGTATCCAATGTTTAATGACGGTCGCTGTATTATAAAACAAACCATAGAAGATGGTGTGCCCGTATTTGGTTTTATTGATAAAACTGGAGCAGTGGTTATACCCCCTCAGTTTTTAAATGTTTTTCCCTTTAAAAATGGATTTACCACCGCTGTGCTTTTAGATAAAACAATTAAGGGTGAAAATGAATTTAAGTTAAAGATTTATGAATACAAGTTTTTTGATGTCCGTTTAAATACGGGAGGTGAAATAACAGATTATTTTGAAAAAAGAGACCATATTCAAATGACAATTAGGCGTTATAAAATGCCTGAAATTGGAGCAAAAATTTTAAGTGAAAATTTGGTAGCCACTCAAAAAGCAGGAAAAGGTTGGTCAATTGAAAAATTGCAAACAGAAAATTAATACATATGGAAAGATTAAAAGGTAAGGTTGCCGTTATCACTGGAGGTACTGGAGGTATTGGTTTTGCAACAGCAAACCTGTTTTTAGAGCAAGGAGCTAAGGTGGTTTTAGTTGATCGTAATGGGGAAGCAATAGAAAAAACACGGGCGAAATTAAATAATAAAAATGTCTCCTTTTTTCAAGCAGATGTTTCAAAGAAAGAAGATACAATCAAGTATTTGAATCATTCTCTGAAAACTTTTGGGAAGATAGATATATTCTTTGCTAACGCAGGTGTTGAAGGTGTATCGAGTCCTATTTCAGATTATCCAGAAGATGTATTCGATAAGGTGATTGCTGTAAACTTAAAAGGGGTTTGGTTGGGTTGTCAATATATTATACCGAAGATGGAAGAAGGTGGTAGTGTTATTATCACATCTTCAGTTGCAGGTCTTAAAGGCTTTGTAGGTTTAGGTGCATATGTTGCCACAAAACATGCAGTTGTTGGTGTTATGAAAGTTGCTGCTGCCGAAAATGCAATTCGAAAAATACGCGTGAATACAATACATCCTGGCCCTGTAGATAATGATATGATGCGTAGAATAGAAAGCGATATGTCTCCCGAAAGTCCTGATGCTGTAAAAGAAGGTTTTACCGCAGCCGTACCTTTTGGGCGCTATGCTACTTCAAAAGAAGTTGGTGAAATGGCGTTATTTTTAGCTTCAGATGAAAGTAAATATATAACTGGGTGTACACATTTAATTGATGGTGGCATGTTAAATGCATAGTCATTGAATTCAAAATAGCAATTGATTTAAAACATGAACATATTAATGGAAACATTGATAGGTTCATGTTTTATTTATGAAAGCAGTACCTTACAAATAAAATTAGCATTCATGATTGTCCATAATTTAGGGGAAGAAAATTCAGTTCTTAATCAGTTTATTTCAGAAATACGTGATTCGAAAGTTCAAAAAGATGCTATGCGTTTTCGACGAAATATCGAACGGATAGGAGAGATTCTTGGGTATGAATTCAGTAAAGAATTAGAATATTGTTCGGCAATGGTAGAAACACCATTGGGTAGTAAAGAAATGAATTTGTACCAAAACCAATTGGTAATATGTTCAATTTTAAGGGCAGGTTTACCGCTTCATCAAGGACTTTTGAATTATTTTGACACCGCTGAAAATGGTTTTATTTCTGCTTTTCGTAAGCATGAAGGTAATAAAGATAATTTCGAAGTAATTGTAAAATACTTTGCAGCACCATCTTTAGAAGGCAAGGTTTTGATTCTATCAGACCCAATGTTAGCAACCGGTAGAACTTTAGAAAATGTACTATTGGCATTGAAGGAGCATGGAACTCCATCCGCAATTCATATCATTTCAGTTATTGGGTCTCAGCAAGGTATTGAGTATATAGATAATATCTTTCCAGAGGATACCCATTTATGGATAGCGGCCATAGATCCAGAATTAAATGCACGAGGTTATATTTTACCAGGTATTGGCGATGCGGGCGATTTAGCTTTTGGTGAAAAGTTATAATATACCTTAACCTTTATTTTTAGAGCGTTTAAACCATTTCACTAACTCATACCAAAGTACTGAGGCTCCGCCGGCTATAAAAGAAATTCCCAATTGATTGATGGATAGACTTTCGAATTCAAAGAAGTGAGTAAACGGAGTGATATAAAGTAAGATTAGTGAAAGTATTAGGGTAATTCCAATAATCAAGGGAACCAAAGGATTCTTGTATTTCAAAGTCGTGAATATAGAATAGTAAAAAGAACGATTGACTAAGGTTAAAAAAATGTTGGCAAAAATTAAGACCATAAAAACCATAGTTCGGGTGATAGGTTCTGAGAAACCAACTGAAACAGAAAATTGATATACCGAGAGTGCGGCTAAAGTTATAGCTAGACCTTGCAAAACGCTTGTTGCCAGCTCTTTGTAGTTGAAAAATGTGGTGGAAAAAGGTCTAGGCTTTTTAAACATCAAATTCTTTTCCATGGGCTCATTTTCAAATATGATAGAACATGTTGGTCCCATAATTAATTCAAGTAAAATGACGTGTGAAGGAGAGAATATATTCGGGTAGACCCAACGTAACGCTAATGGAATAAACACGGTAAGAATTATAGGAATGTGGATAGATATAATGTATTGTATCGCTTTTTTTAAGTTGGTATAGATT
>CAXBIJ010000051.1:0-14831 GCA_963975675.1 uncultured Maribacter sp.
CTCATCCAATTAAGGTGTTTGTGGTTTTTATCTTCTCTTGCTTTTTGGTGTCTTTTTTTTGGTTCATTGTAGGTTTGTCCTATAGCTACATTTTCAAATTGTTCTGGATCATTTTCAATAGAGTCTACTCTTGAAGATTGCATTCCAACTGGAATAAAAATTTGCTCCTTTATATACTCGGCGTAAGATTGTTGACTTAATTTTTCAATAATAACGCCTAATACAACATAGCCTGTGTTGTCATATTCATAAAAGCTTCCAGGTTCAAAACTCAGCGCCAATTTTAATTTATTTAAAACATCAACTACATCTTGAGCGGTGGCCATTTTCTTTCGATTCCAATACTTCTTATTATAAAATAACTTCTGATAATCAGGAAGCCCAGATTGATGTCTCAATAAATGCTCTATGGTAATATTCTGATATGGAAAATCAGTAACAATCTCATGGACTTTGGTATCGTAAGTGATTAATTTTTTTTCAACTAACTGCATTATTGCTACTGCTGTAAACTGTTTAGAACAAGAGGCTAGTTCAAATACCGTAGAATCATTAAGAGGTAGCTTTGATTCAAAGTCAATATATCCGTAGTTACCAGTAAAAATGATGGAATCATTTTTAGAATATAACACATTACCATTAAATCCTCTCGCTTGATGAACCTTAGCTAAGCTATCGATCCGCTTTGTTATTTGAGCATTCAAAACGTTAGACACTAGAAGAGTGCTTAACATATAAATTCCTATTATTAATTTTCTCATAATGTTTATTTGTTTTTGTAAAGATTCTTTATTGCTTTTTTTAAATCTGCACCAGGCAAAAACCGATCTGAAATCGTTAATATTGAATGAATGTTATTTCGTAAAAGGTCCAATTTAATATCATCAGCGGTAATTGTTGTTTGTAACAAGTGAAGGGCCATATCAGCTAGAAGCATACGTTGCTTTTCTAACCATCCCTCATCTTCTGGACTTGCTGGATTGTTTAAATAGCTCGTTTCAACTTTACGGTGTAATTCCCAGCTAGTAGCTATTATTTGTTGCCGCTCTTCTTTAGTCATCATTTCTACTTTTTATTTATTTAACACCAACTTTGCTAAATTTCTTGAAAGGAAATAGGCACTTTGGCGTGTTCCAAAGCTATTAGACATTACTGTAGACACGATATGCTTGTTTATTATTTTATTAGCCTCTCTTTCAAATTCATTGTTTGTAATTAAAAGAGAATTGTTGGCGGTAGTTATTTTTTTGGTCTTAGCGTTTCAATAACCTGAGCATCCACCCAGAACATATCAGTATTCTCATATTTGTCAGTTGGTTTTACTTTACCAACATTTCTGTTAAAAAACAGATATTTTCCGTCTGGTGTTACACTTGCACCATATTCTGACGCTTTAGTGTTTATCTTTTCACCTAGGTTAATTGCTTCACTCCATGAACCATCTTTTTGTCGAAAGCTGACGTAGATATCAGCATTGCCATATCCGCTATCCCGTCTGCCATCCCATAGAATGTAAGACTCATCAGGTGCAATAAAAGGATGAGCGTTTGATTTTCCAGTGTTAATTTGTTTTCCGAATGATTTGGGTTCTTCACGTTTCCCATCTATTAATCGAGAGTAACGCAGATTACCTTGTTCCGACATTTCATCGAAAACATAAGTTCCATTGGCTGAAGCTGTAAGTCTCATAATAGGAATCTTCATAAATACGGTGTCAAGTTTTTTTATCTCCGACCAACCAGTACCAGTACGTTCTTTATACCTTCTGCCCAAGTGCATTTTTTTTCCATCGGGAGATATGAAAGGTTGTCCAACCCTTGGTGATATAACAGAATCCTGCCATTGGTTGTTTTTATATTGAATGACCACAAATTCCATTTTTTTATCTTCCTCTTTTTCTCCAACTTCTCTGATGAAATAAAACTCTTTAAGGTCAGGCGTAAAAACACCATCAATTTCCCAATTCAAAGTTGTAACTAATCTAGGGGCAAAAGGTTCTGGTATTAAACCAGGCGGCTTTTGACCTAGATAAGGTCCCGCTAAGATTGGATCACTAGCATCAGTTATAATTTTTTCTTGAGCAAAGACAGTGTTTAGCGATATAGCACATGTAAATATTAATAATTTCGTTATTTTCATAGTTGTTTCTTTTTTGTTATTAATTACAAAAAGATTCTCTTCTTAATTGATTCTAAAATTTAATGCTCTTAAACCAAACATTTCGAGTTCGACCATTAGACATTCTTAAACCTAAAACTTCACCACTTTTAGATCTGCTAATTTCTACAATACCTACAGGCTCATCAGTAGAAAAAACAGTGTTGTATAATTGATTTAGTTTCATCTTACCATGCCTAGCATGTTCTATATAAATATCTTTCCCTTCATTAAATACAGAATATATTGTTTTTAATTCTGGACTGTAATAATGTCCAACAAATGCATTCAAGTCATTTGTATTCTTGTCTACGTTACTTTGAAGAAAGCTAAAAACTCCAGGTAAATTGTCTTCAATCTTTATCGTCATTTGATGGGTCTTATTATCAAATGTAACTACCGGTTTAATAGTTGGATGCATCATGATAAATATTTGCTCATTGGTTGGCACTAAAGCCCATTCGTTTTTTTCAGAACTTGAGTATCTTAGTGTATCATTTTTTACATAAATTTTACGTCCTGATTTTTCAGAATCACTCCAGTAAACACCTTCAAATTGCTTTAACTTTTTATTTGAAAGTTTAACAAACTCTGGTAATCGTGAATTTTGTTCTATTTTTTTTATTGGCGTTTCATCGCTTTTACTCAAAAAGATATCTGAAATTTTATTGGTCTTAGATCCAATACTACTTCTGGTATAATTTGATAGAATTACAATATGTAATTGCTCCTCTGGAAACACTCTTGTTATGGCTCTAAATCCACCAACAGATCCACCGTGCTGAATGACTTTCTTACCAGAGTAGCTTTCAATTCTAACTCCAAAAGCATAGTTGGTTTCAAAACCATTGTTCAATGGAGTGGTTAATAGTAACTTTTTAAAGGCTGATTCCCATTCTTTTTTTGGTGCGCTAAAGTTTAGTAGCCAAATATTTAGGTCTTCTGTTGTTGAGTGCATGTTTCCTGAACCAAAATATCCCCAATATTCAATAGCACGCTTAAACTCATTTCTTAAATAATATGATGTAGCATTATTTGGAATTACTCTGTCATGCTGAGTTTCTACATAGGTGTTATTCATCCCTAAAGGCTCAAATATGTTTTGCTTCATCCATTTCTCAAAGCTTATTTCACCAACATTTTCGATGATTTTTGCTAAGAATATATACCCTGTATTGCTATATGAAAATTCATCACCAGGACTAAAATTAAGTTCCTTTTGATTTTCAAAAATCCTATATAAATCTTCATTAGTTTCTAAATCTGCCGGTCTCCACCCTGCAAGTCCTAGTAGACCATGAAGGTCTCTTAAACCACTTGTATGATGTAAAAGTTGACGAATGGTTATTGTTTTACCAAAATCTGGAAGATTAGGAAGAAACTTTTTAACATTATCATCAAAAGAGAGTTTGCTTTGCTCTTCTAACAACACAATACCCATAGCTGTGAATTGCTTTGATACAGAACCAATATTAAAAAGCGTGTTTTCTGTATTTGGAATGTTGTACTCTAAACTCGCTAAACCATAAGCTTTTGAAAAAATCGTTTTTCCATTTTTTGAAATCAACACTGAACCTCCTGGATGATTTGGCGCATTCCAAGGTATAAACAGACTGTCAATTTTTTCAATTTGTTCTTCACTAATCTGACCAAAACAAGTCATAACAGAAAAGAGTAAAAAGTAGACAATTAAGCAATTTGTTTTAAGTTTCATAATTATTTATTCTGTGAATGATTATGTTTTATGAGTAATAAATAAGAGAATGACGAAGTGTCTTATTTAATTTTTATAATTTGTTAGCTCTTTATTAATTTCCTCTAAAACCTTTTGATACTCAATTATATAGACCTGCAAATAATCTGATTTTACTAATACTACAGCTTTCTCGTAAGATTTTTTAGCAGCTCTAAAATCATTAATTATTTTTTGCGCACGACCTAGATATGAATGTGCTAAGTGTGAATTAGGATATAATTCTGTCCAATATTGGTATAGTTCAATAGCTTCATCAACTCTTTCCTGCCTTATGAGACTTCTGCCAATATTTTTGACACAACTCATACTATATAATCTATCCATGTTTGGATATATATCAATGCCATAGGTATCTGAGAGTTCATTGTAAAATTTATCAATGTTTTCTTTTGCATTACCTGATTTAGAAATTAAATCCTGGTAACTAACTAGCCATTTCTCTTTGGGGAAAATAAAGTCAAAAGCAGCAATGAGTCCAGGTAATACAACATCTGTATGCCCTTCTCCTTTAATTACTTCAGCTTTTGTTTTTAGTTTGCTAGAGTTTAACTTCGATAACCTTTTATTGAAATTTTTAATATTGTCGTCAATATCTGGTTGATCTTCTACATCTTTTCCTCCCGAAACGATGTAAAGAAATTTATTATTAGACTTATTCATTATTGATGACTTTTCAATTTCATCTATAAGATTTGTCCCTTCTGTATAGCCGTCGCCAATAATGTTCCCTGAAGCTAAAGCAACATATGCCTGAAAAAGATTTTGATTTTTAGAAAACGTATGCAACGTAAATACGGATGAAGGAGAAAAGCCAACTAACATTCTAAAATAAGCTAATCTATATCTATCTTCTAATTCAGGTAGTAACTCTTCACTCAAAAATTGAGTTAGCTCATCTTGATGATTTCCATAACCGTAATCGCGATTCTTTACATTATCATAAAGGTTTGGAGAATAGTATGCTCTATGTTTATTGCCTTCTATAATGGTTACAACTATAGATTCTGGCATTCTAGAAGTTGAACTTAATTGATTTACCAAAGCTGTAGTTGTAGAAAACAACAACTGATTGTCTAAAACAACAAGTATAGGATATGTTTTAATTGAGTAATCATACCCGAAAGGCAATGCAACTTTTATTGTTCTAGTTTCTTGTAATGGCTTAGAATCAACTTTAAAAGTATCAATTCTATTTTGTGCATTTGTCTGAAATCCAACAAACTGAGCAAAAACACATATAATTAGGAAGGAGATATTTTTTTTCATCAGATAATGATTTTTTTTTATAAAAGTCAGTAATCCTAAATGGTTATAATTTTACTATGTAATTCCCAACTAGTGTCAATTATGTTTTGCTGTTCTTCTTAGTTCCCTTTATATATTTCATTGTGATGAATCCCAATCAAGTACTAGCTTTGGCATGTTTACACCTTCATTGAGATTATAATTTTGAATTCTAGTCACCTCGCTTTTAAACCAATCTGAAAATTCACTTTTATCATTTTGAAATTTTTCTGAAAAATCTTGATTATTAGCTTCTGTATAAACCATAACTTCAAAGTCGTTTTCATTTTCTTTGAGATACCAACTCTCTTTGGTTACTCCAATTCTTTCATGCATTTTTGTAAACTCACAATTTCTAGTTGTGTTTACCTCTTCAACAAACTTTAACCATTCTTGCACCATATCTTTTGAAAGCGGAAAACTTTATACGTATTTAAACTTCATAATTAATTTTTAAGTGATTCTATTTTTTCTTGAGAGTTCTTGCACCAATTGCAATTATTTTCAGGTTTCAATTCTAAAGCTTTAGAGAACGCATTCATTGCATTTTCTTGTTGACCATATTCAAAATAGCCATCACCTAATGAATCCCATAAATTTCCGTCGTTTGGAAACAATTCAACATTTAACTTTAATAGTTCTAATCCCCAAGATGGATTCTTTTCTTTTGCAATACGCTTGAAACCAACCCGATTAAAAACCGCCTTATCAGTAAATTTTGAGTTTAAATTCTTTTCTAAAAAAGGGATGAGCTTACTCGCGTTATCCGTTGTGTTCAAATTGATAAAATCATAAACCAACTCGTAAGATAATTTGGTGACCGGTTTTGGAATGTAATTGGAATCGGAAATTAGTTTACTTATTTCCCAAGAGACATCTTCAGAATCGTTATTTAAGATTGTATTTGATAAGACAATTATGACAATATCATCATCTACAAAGCGCACAAAATTTCCAAAGAAAATCCCGTTACTACCATTGTGCCAAACTACTTTTTTATCTGTTTTCGTTTTAAAGGTTGCCCAACCGAAGGCGTAGTGCGTATTTCCGTCTTGGTTCTCAGCCACAAATGGAGTTTCTAATATTTTTTTAGACTTTGCATTTAAAACCTTATTGGTTTCTAACGCAACATGCCATTTGTAAAGGTCTAAAGTTGTAGAATAAATATCGCCCTTGCCGATGCTATACCAGTGCATATTGTTGTCTGGTAAATACTCTTGCGTAATTCCCCAATCTTCCCAAACACCGTCAGTATAATTAAAGTAATAGCCATGAGAAATAATTTCACTATAAAATGAAATGCTTTTATAACCAGTACGGTCCATACCTAATGGCCTCCAAAAGTTATCTCTTAAAAATGTCGAATAGCTTTGTCCCGATACAGATTCTATAATTGCCGCTAATAGAATATAGTTTGCATTTGCATATTCATGTTTTGTTCCTGGTAGTGATTGCAAGGTTGCGTTAAAGAATTCTTCAAGGAACTGTTCTTTACTTGCTTCGTCATATCTAAAACCTCCGGTTCCAGGTGAAATGCCAGTAGTGTGTGTCAATAATTGATGAATAGTAATGTTTTTCTTATCTGAAGGTGCTTGACTATAAAATTTTCTTATGTGGTCTGATGTACTCAATTTTCCTTGCTCTACAAGTTTTAAAATAGCCGCTGCCGTAAATTGTTTTGTAATTGAACCAATATTAAAAACCGATGAAGGAGTGTTGAGAATCTTATTCTTTCTATCCGACCAGCCATAGCCTTTTGACAAAATAATACCTCCTTGTTTTGCCACTAACACAGATGCAGCATATCCATTTTCAAAACTGGCATTTAGATAGGTCTCAATTTTTGCTTTAAGAACTTCATTGTTTGATGTCGCTTGGCCAAACATAGGTTTTGTTCCAAATCCTAGCTGAATAAAAAAGAAGAGTACGAATAGTTTATGTTTCATTTTAATTTGTTTTCATTTCGTTAGTATTGATTAACAATTCTTTTTCTATTTATTATTCAAAAATGAGATATTTACCAAGGCTACTCTAGTTCGAAAAGGAGTAGTATTTGTTCCAAATGGATTTTAAACTAATACTATATGTTAAGACCATAACCTAAAGGGAATTAGATTCCAAGATATTAATACTATTGCCCATTGCAAGGCAAATAAAACTCCTAGAACATCTATTAATAGTGCTTTGTTTCTCCTAGTTCTTATAAGTCCATAAATCATTGCTACCGGAAATATTCCAGTGACCATTGCCAACAATACATTTGTAAATGAAAGGTCACCTAAGTTCAAAAAAGATTGATTTAAAAGAAAGGGAATTGGTATGAAGAGTGAAATTATAGAAACAAAAGGAACAGATAAAATCTGATTTCCATTAAATAATTTCTTTTTAGCAAAAAAATAAAAGCCCTTTATCAGGATAATTAATATACCCAAAAGACCCATAATTAGGCTTAACCATAATAAGCCAAGATAAAGCATACTTGTTTTTTCATAAGTAACTAGTCCATCGCTAATAAGTTGAATTTTGTCCTGTTGATATAAAACATGGGAAGCTCTGACCCTGTCCTGTTTCCTGAACAAATTTTTGCCGACTGGATAAAGAAAATAGCTGTCATTTTGAATTGATTCAATAATCAGCTTATTATCGATTTTACTAACCTTCAATGAGTTAAAAAGTAAATCTAAGTAGGCGAATTTCTCAAATCGAATAGGGCTTAACTTATAGAAGCCCTCATATTCCTTTATTTTCCTAGGTAAATTGTCATATGCCTTCGTTTTTTCCTTTTTTTCTATTCCTAAATGTTCAATAAACACTTGGTTAAACCTTTCATATTTTGCAGTTTCCCTATCGGTATTAAAACTGATGAAAAATGCTTTCTTCTCTTCAGGAAATAAATAGAATGTTGATCTAAAGCCAATGGTATTGCCACGGTGAAAATAACCTGTGACTCCATATCTATCCCTATAGCTAAGTCCAAATTGATATCCTGTATTCAGTCCATTCATACTAGATTCTGTTAATGCAGGTTTTCCCATTTGCATTAACAATTCTTTTTTTATAAATGGCACTCCGTTTATTACTCCATCACTCATTAAAAGCCTTGCGAGTAAAGCCATATCACTTGCCGTCGTAGTAAACTGCCCTGCAGGCCTCAAATACATAGGCACATTTTCTTGAATGGTTCCATCATCGAAATGTCCCATAGCTAAGTTATAGTCTGCTTTTTTACCTTTTTGGGTTACAAATTGAAAAGTACTGTTCTTCATACCTAAAGGTTTTAAAAGATTGGCATCTAAATAGCTTTCATACGATTCATGAGTAATTTTTTCAATAATCAAGCCCAACAAAGAGTACCCCATATTTGAATAGGAAAATCGTGAACCAGGAATAGTTCGGATTTTCAAAACAGAAAGGTCTTTTAAAAAGACTGATTCAAGAGGCGTGTCCGATGTTGGTTTTGCACTGAATATTTGCCAAAATCTTGCGTCTTCCAGACCAGCTGTATGATTTAATAAATCTCTTATGGTAACAGGGTTTGCTTTCTTCCAAGAATTATCAAAAATAATATTGGGTAAGATTTTATTAATTGTTGAATCAATATCCAACTTGCCTTGACTTATTAACCGAAGAATACCTGTAGCAATAAGCACTTTTGCCACAGAACCAACTTGCACACTATTTTTACTATTGAATAATTCTTTTGATTCAACATTTTTTAATCCTAAAGCTCCAGTAGTAATTTCACTATCAGAAACAATAGACCATACAGCTCCTGTTAGATTTTCATTTTGCAGCACCTCTCGTAATTCTTTGTCCAACATTTTGTATTGCTGTGCAGATAAATTTAGAGGTAAGAATAGCACAAAAAATATGTAGAAATATTTATGCATTTGATCGATTTAATTAGATGATAGTTACATTTTAAAATTTTTGATCATTAATTTATTACAGTAGGTTGCCTTTTCAAAATCTCTGATATTCATAGAAATAATGGGAACCTTTGGAAACATCCCCTTCAGTTCCGTAACTATTGATTTGGAAAGATGTGCTTTTTGATTAGTTGTTCTACCTTCCATAATATTGGCAAAAATATGAATGAAATCATCCTTGGAATTTCCAGTATTGTAATGCTTAAAAGGATTGATTCTAACCTTAACATCTCCCTTGTCAAAAAGCTGAGTTGATTCTGCAGTATCATATACTTTTTGCATAATTTCAAAAGGGGATTTCAGTGAAGCAATATTATCCGAGCAGTCTATTATAAAGTGTGGCATAATTTATATGTATTTACAAAACAAATTAATTGTTCCTGAGTTTATTAATTTCGTTATTAAAACCTTCTGCTTGTCCTGTTTTTAATTTTTCTGAAAGTTGAATAGCTAATTTATAGGTGTCTATAGCTTTATCATTCTGTTTTGTTTTTTCGTACAACTTGGCCAAATTCGTCATCAGTCCAATATATTTTGGATAGGCTTTTACCGCTCTCTCAAATACGACTATAGCGCCTAAATGATTTTCTTTCTCTAACAGTTTTAATGCAATGTCTACGTAATTACTTACAGGTCTTCTTGCTTGTGGCCCGTATTTGTCCATAAGCTCGCTTTCTGCTTTTAAAAAGGCTTCGTCGCTATAATTGTTGCGTAATTCTTCCGAGGCTACTAGATCTGAAAACACATACTTTATGCCGTAATAATTAAGCAATAACCGAGAGGTATCATGGTCTTCATCTCCAACTTCTTCATGTTTCCATCGTAGTTTTTTAGGAGGGTTCTCTTCAATAACTTGAACGTATCGTTTGAGTTCCTGTCGCATTCCCCAGCCATCTCCTCCTCCAATTCCAAAATATATGGTTTTATCCAAGTTGGAATTTGATTTAAAAAATTGTTTAGCTTCTGCTGTCATTTCTTCCTTGTTCCACCAAAGCGCTGGAGCCTGAATAATGAATGCGTCAAAAATATCTGGCTTTTCCATAAGCGCATATGTACTAAACAACCCTCCAAACGAATGGCCTTCTAAAAGACGATATGGGTGCGTTCTAAAGTTTGATTCTACAAAAGGAATTAATTCTTCTTCTAAAAACTGAAGAAATTTAGAAGCACCACCACTCTGTTGTATTCCTGAGTCACCTACGCCTCCATAAACACCTTGTCCTGCACGCGATGGCGTTAAATCTCTCGACCTGTCTAAACTCTCTATGCCCACAATAATCATCGGAGGAATAATACCAGAATCGGTTAATAATTCCACGGTACCAATTTCATGTTTTATATTGCCTAAACCATCTAAAAGATAAAGTACAGGGTAGTTGGCATCATTGTTTTCATAACCAAGAGGTAATGAAATAATAATTGGACGCTCTTCTTCTAATATTCCTGATTTTAAAATGTACTGCCTGCCTAAACCTAAAAGCTGATGGTCTTTAGATAACGGTATTTTTTCAGATATTTGAGCACTTAAACTAAAATGCACGAAGGCAACGAAAAATACATAATTTAAGATTTTAAATAATTTTGTAGTCATTTTCATATTTCTTATTTAAGCTTATTTACAGTGACCCAATCGCGAACCTTATCCATAGCTTCTTTGTTGTGTCTAATGCCATTATGAGACTCACCTTCGGCTACAAATACATCACCGATTGAATTTGCTTTTATTAGTGTTGGATATTCTTCAGCTATAAAAGCTTCATCATTACTTCCCACCAATACTAACATTGGTTTTGTAATACCTCTTAAAGCTTTGCCATAATTTTTAGGAAAACTAGCCTGCATACTTCTATAGGAGTAGGACCGTATTGGCATTTGCTCAGGTAAATTATAGTAAACTACATTTAATGAATCGTAGGTATGAATCCCAAATTCATTGAGTACTCGCAAACCCAATCCTCTAGACAAGTGTGTTTTTATAAAATTACTTTTCAGATTTAATTCTTGACTTACCGTTGGTGCATTGTTCCCAAGATTTGGAGCAAATAATACATATGCATCAATGTCAGTATCCGAAAACGTTTCAGCATGCCTCAGCACAATACCACCTCCCATGGAGTGGCCAGCAACAATAATGACCTCATTAGGATTCTCTTTTTTTATTGCTGAAATAAGATCATCTAAATCTTCTGCATATTGATTTAAAGTAGTTATATCACCAGCTATACCTTTCGATTGTCCATGACCTCTTAAATCAACTGCAATAACCTTTGCCTGTGTGGCCTCCCTTAATAATCCTGACATTTTGTTATACGTATAACTGCTTGCCAAAGTACCATGTAACAATAGAACCGTTTTATTTGAATCATGTTCATATTCTTGTCCATGAATTTGAACACCATCTCTCATTTTATATGAAATAACTTCCGATTGATACGGTTGATCAAAACCCATATCCGCTATAGCTTTAGCATCCAGATTTGGAACAAAAGGAGATTTAAATTCAGGTTCTGGGAATTCTATCATTTTTAAAGCCTCATTAACCAATCGTATGCTATCGGTATTTTGTTGACCATACATAGTTGTCTTGAAAACAATAGAAATTAACATTATTAGAAATAATTTTGTTAGATGTATCATAATGTTCGTTTTTAATTGATGAAATTTTCCTTAAGCTAAAGCTTTAGGGTTCCAAATTCCAGTTACAGCTGTTTCTTTGACGTAGTCTAAAAAATCTTTTGGTTTTCTGCCTAATACATTCTCTACATCATTAGTGATTTCAGAATTACTAGGATTGCCTAAAACTTCAGAGAATAAATATTCAATCAACCAAACAAAATCTGATGGTACGCCCTGTTGCTTCATCATGTTAACATAAGCTGGTAAAGCAATTGGAGTAAAAGCGATGTCTCGCCTTGTAATCTCAGATATTTCTTCAATGACTTCTTTAAAAGTGAGTGATTTTGGTCCTGTGAGCTGATATGTCTTTCCATTGTGTTCCTCATTTAATAAGGCAGCAACAACGACGTCGGCAATATCGTCGGTATCAACATAAGGGACTTTGACATCTGCTTGTGGCAAAGCGACAAATCCTTCTAATATGGGCTCTAAGAAAAAGCTCTCACTAAAATTTTGATTAAACCAGCTCGCACGAACTATTGTATAATCTAAACCAGAATGAATAACAACTTGCTCACACAACTCGGCTTCTCTTTCACCTTTTCCTGACAGTAGGACTAATTTTTTTACATCAGAACGTTTGGCTTGTTTTGTAAGTTCTTCTATTGCTTCTAATGCTCCTGGAACGGCTAAATCAGGTTGAAATGTGATATATACTTTATCCATGCCTTGCATAGCTTCCGTCCATGTTTCTGGGTTATCCCAATCAAATGAAGGTGATGCCGATCTAGAACCAATTCTAACTTTATGTCCAATCTCAGTTAATTTACTTGCTACTTTGCGACCAGTTTTACCTGTTCCGCCAATGACTAAAATGTTACTTGTGTTTTTCATGATTTAATTATGTTATTATTTTATGCTTTGTACTAAGCTTATTATTAGTATTAAAAATGAAGTAATCGAAGAGACTGTTCTGACTAAATGCAGACGATTCCATTTCGTTTCAAATCGATTCCGAAGCAATTTCAAGTCTTCTAGGCTAGCTTTGCTTAAATCTGTTTTATCTAAAATTTCGTTAAGAGGAACATTTCCAAAAATGGTAACCAATAGCACTCCAAAAAAGTAGAATACTATGGCAAACATCAATAACCAAATTATTGAACTTGATGCATTTTTAAACAGGTACAAATTGATGAGACCTAAGAAGAATGGACCAAAGAATACAAGGATAAAAAGCGGATTTATAATGCTTCTATTCATCTGTTGAAATGCTCTTAAATAACCCAAGTCATTTAATTTGCCTATTCCTGCTGTTATGGCATTAGTCCAGGTAAAACATAATCCTGCTGATAAGCCCACCAATAAGACAAGGACAACTGTTACAATATGCTGAAGTGTAAAATCCATGAGGCTATTACTTTAAAATTATTCGTTGTGTATATACACGTGCATACCAGTATAAACTAGCTACAAGTAGAAATTCAAAGGCAATAATCCAGAAGCCTGCAGATGTAAAAAAGGTATAGTGACTTCCTCCATTTGGAATCACAAATAAAGGGACGGTTATAATTGCGTCTAATGCGACTGCAGTTAATAACATGGTTTGTCCTACTTTAAAACCATGGGTTTTGTTATCCTTTTTATAATAAAAAGAACTGGCGAACCAAACCAGTGGCATTACAACGATAAACAAAACAACATTGGCTTGGTTATCTGGATCTTCTAAAAGAGGTATTGTATAGGAAATCGAATAAAATAGTATGGAAATCATCCAAATGGCTATACCTAATAAAATGGCGCGTTGAGTTTTCATGTCTATATAAGTTTTAGTTTAGTAATTATTATGCTAATCTTGTGCCGTTTGTCTATTTATCTGTATATCAGAGTTTTGTATAAAAATTGTTAAAAACAATAATTCTCATTAATTAGAAAATTCTATTATATAAGAATTTTCTAACTATTTTTTATATCATAATTTGAATCAAAACAAACCATACATGGCAGTTAAGAGAATGGCGAATTGAGACTTTAGTTTATGAATGAGATATATTTGCTCCATATTTCTCATATAATGGAAAACAATTCTTTAGTGTGATTGTATTCGACCGTATAAATCATTTCCCTGCCGATAGTCCTGTGTGTACTACGAGTTCAATACTTGCTAAATTTTCGAAATTAATTCCCATAATTTTACTTCCTAAAATTAACGGTGTGAGGATATACGCGAACGTACCAGTATAAACTGGCTACTATTAAAAATTCGAAGGCAATAATCCAAAACCCAAGTGAAGTGAAAAAGCTATAATGATTTCCTCCATTAGGAACCACAAAGAGCGGGACAGTAATTAATGCGTCTAAGGCAACTGCAGTTAACAACATCGTCTGACCAACTTTATAACCATGGGTTTTGTAATCTTTCAAGTAATAGAAAGAACATCCCAGCCAAACTAATGGCATAACTACAATAAACAACACGAGGTTTGCTTGAGTCTCGGCATTTTCTAAAATGGGTACAAAAAAGGATATTGAGTAAAAAAGTATACCTATAATCCAAATGACTATCCCCAATAAAATTGCGCGTTTAGTTTTCATATCTATATAATTTTTAATTACAAGACAAAACTATGATGAAGACAAAAGAAGGGTTTGTCTTAAAAGGATAATAATCTGTTCGAAAAGGAGTTTACTTAATTTGACTCGGACGATAGCCAAACTTTTTTTCAAAAGCATTTGAGAAAGAACTAAGACTATCATAGCCTACATGCCAGGCCGCCTCTTGAACTGTAGCATCCTGATTACGAATCATTTTATGTGCTAATGTAAGGCGCTCATTTTGAAGGTACCTGAAGACTGGTAAACCAAAAAATTCTTTAAATTCTTTTTTTAACTTGAACGTATTCAATCCTATTTGTTTGGAGATTTCGCTTAGCGAAGGTGGATTGTCGATGTTATTCAATAAGATATCTTTGGCCTGATTTAGTTTTTCGCGTTCGGGAGACCTAATTTTTTCTGTTTTCAAGATTGCTAACTGACCAAAAAAATGCGAAAGCAATGCAGTGATTTGACTTCTAAAAAACATCATTTTAGTT
>CAXBIJ010000052.1:0-14614 GCA_963975675.1 uncultured Maribacter sp.
CACAAGCCACGCCATATATTACCATATCAGTAATTGATTTTCCGAGGGCAAGGGCATATACCATTCCAGCAACCATACTGTCACCAGCACCAATAGTGCTTTTCTGGTAAACAATGGGCGCCGCAATATACTTAACCACTTTATTCGTGACCATAAGGGCTCCCTGAGAACCTAATGAGATTACTAATACCTCACAAGGGTTGTTTTTCACGAATTCTTTGGCGACAGATTCTATATCTAAAAAAGAGATGGTCTCTAAACCACAGAGTGCTGCCAGTTCACCTAAATTTGGTTTTAATAAATAAGCCCCTGCTTGTGCTCCTTTTAATAAGGCTTCACCAGATGTATCAAGAATTAATTTTGCTTTTTCTTTTTGGGCAATTTTTGAAACTTGAGCAAAAAAATCAACAGGCATGCCAGGGCATAGACTACCACTAGCCACCAAAAAATCACCTTCCGATAGTACCGATTCTAATTGTCTTAAAGTGTTTTTCCATTCGTATTCATTAACTAGTGGGCCCGGCATTCCAAATCGGTATTGTTGGTTGTTTAGGGTATCGGTCACGGATAGGTTTTCACGCACCCAACCTGCTATTGGAATAACCTGTTGTTGTATATCCAAATCTACCAGCATATCTCGCAATTGGCCTCCAGAAGGTCCTCCGGCCATATACATGCATAAAGAGATTCCGCCCAATTCGTTAATTACTAGTGAAACATTAATACCCCCACCACCCGGTTCATATTTAGGAACTTCACAACGTAACTTACTGTTTGGATGTATTCCTGCCACAGCGGTGCTTTTATCAATAGCTGGGTTGACCGTTAGTGTGATAATCTTTTTCATATTAAGTTCTTTTTAAGCATGTGTTTAGAATCAAATGTAATGGTTCGCCTAAAGGTCTCATATGACCAAGGTCATTGTTGAAAAAGCACTTTCAAAATATCCTAGTGAAAATTTTTAGAATGAAAATATTTTTAGAAATGGGTAAAGTTGTAGGTAATAAAATAGAGGTATATTAGACTTTCATCTTGTTGTTCATATGGATAGGATTTGTGTAATATCAAAATAGCCGTAGTCTTTAAAAGGCAGTTATCAGCCAAGGTCTTATATTAGGACTCATGGTTTGTGTACTATTTTATGAATTAGGTAATGCCTTTGCCGCAAGAAAGTTCAATAAACGTGATTTCGGGTCTCATGCCTAACCTGCCAGGAAAACCCATCCAGCCTAAGCCTCGGGTCACATATAGGTATTGATTACCTTCATTATACAAACCTGCCCAATGCTTGTATTTATACTTTATTGGGCTCCACTTTTTATTTCTAAAATTAATTCCAGCTTGCATGCCATGGGTATGACCCGAAAGGGTCAATGCAATATCTGTATGGTGCGCCACCTCTTCAGGCCAATGCGAAGGGTCGTGTGATAATAAAATTTTGAACTTGGTGTCATCCACTTTTTCCATAGACTTTTGTAAATCACCATATTTTTTAAAATCAATATTTCCCCAGTTTTCTACACCGATGATGGCTATCTGTGTATCCGTATTTTCAAAAACTTCTGCTTCGTTCATCAAAAGTTTAAAATCGATTTTTTTATAAAACTCTTGAATACTGTTAAAATTGATTTGTTTGTCGAGTGGTGTAGGCCATTGACTGTAATCTCCGTAATCGTGGTTTCCCAATACGGCGAATTTTCCTTGCTTAGCCGATAATTCATTTAAAACAGAATCCCAGCCTCGTAGTTCCCAGGCAAAATTATTTACCAAGTCTCCTGTAAAGAAGATGAAATCAGGCTTTAAATGATTTATTTTTTTGATGGCCTTTTTCAGATTATGATACTTGAAATTGAAACTGCCCAAATGAAGGTCTGAAATGTGTACGATACGTAAGCCATTATACCTCTTAGGCAAGGCTTTGAAATTTAATTTAATGTGATGCACCTTAAAACGATAAACCGCACTAAAGATGGCATAGAGTATCACGAAAAAAGGAAGAAAACCAGAAAAAACACCAACCAGGGGTATGACAATAAGAGACTCCTGTTCAGAAAATACATGATTAGAAAAGTACAGAATACTAATAACTACAACAAAAATAAATTTTGGTATAAATGACGATACTGTTAACCCGTATAGTCTAGATATAATAAGCTGTTGTCGTTCGGGTGCTACTAAATCCAATTTTATTTTCAGAAGTAAAATTGATGTTATTAGGCCAATTGTGAAAATCCAAAACGCGATATAAATACTATTTTTCAGTAGTATGGAGGTGATTTGCTGGGTTATGGATAACAACCAGTAAAAGGCCAATGCATCAATTAATAATAATGCTAGACATAAAAGAACAATGGTGAAAAATGAATAGGAGCGCATGCTGTAATTTATTTCTTTAAGTCATTAGTGTCTTGTAATCTTCTTTTATCCTTTAGCGCGAATAGAAACCCTTTAACATCTGATACCCAAGTATCGTACATAAATATCAGTGTAATTTCTTCAAGTGTTTCTAAAAGCCCTATTATAATCATTAAATAGAACAACCAATATACAGGGCCAAAAAATAGCAGCCATAATATAAAAACTCCTTGCAGAACAGCAGATACTTTGGCCAAATAGGTATGAAAAGATGTTGCTTTACCATATTTAACAAAGGCTATCACCATTTGAAGCAGATAAGGCACAAATGCAATTAAGATGAGTATTATATTCGTTTTAATAAAGTCGGTCTCGAAAACTACTAGACCGATAAGACCCATTATAAATGTCAATTGATCTCCGATTGAATCTAATTGAGATCCTCGAGCACTGGTCATTTTTAATTTTCTTGCTAAATACCCATCAATCGCATCGGTACTATAACTAATAAGTAAAAACCATGTAAACAGTTCTCGTTCTCCAAACCATAAGAGTATGGATAGTAATGGTACCGCTGCAACCCTATAAAATGAAAACCAATCGGCGATATTAAATTTTTTGAATGTCCACATAGGTTTTCTCAAGCTTCTGAAATAGGTTTTATGACACTTATTTGTAGAAAAAATAATAAATTTCTAAGGCTAAAACTAGATGATTATAAGGATTTTCTAAATGATATTTATCATAGTTGAACAGTTCGTAAACCAAATTGGGGAGCTAAATAAGTACTATTAACAACTGTTGGCATTCTTTAATTTTTAAAAATATCTTAAAAAAAAATCTATACTGACCTACATCATTTTAGACGGCTATAGATGATTGTATTTTTGAGGTATAATTAAATGTATAACCTTAAAATAAAATAATATGTCACTAGTAAAATTTAAAAGACAACCTTTCGGAAACTTGATAACACAAGATTTTTTTGACATGGACGATTTCTTCGAAAATCGTGGTTGGGTAAGAAATATGGTGCCAGAAAATTTCTGGAACGGTAAAAGATCTGAGCCTGCATTAAACATTAAGGAAACCGATGATAATTTCGAAATCGAGCTTGCTGCTCCTGGCTTTGGTAAAAAGGATTTTGAGGTGACCATTGAAGACGGTTGCTTGAACATTAAGGCAGAAAAGTCTTCCTCTGAAGAAGAAACCGATGATAACTATACACGTAGAGAGTTTAGTTACAATGCTTTCGAGCGTTCTTTGCAACTACCTGAAAGTGTAAAACAAGAAGCCATTAAAGCTAAATATAACGATGGTATTTTAAGTTTTAATTTAGCGAAGAAGGAAGAGGCTAAAAAACTACCACCTAAGAAGGTTCAGATTGCCTAGTGTTTAAGACGCTAGTTAATTTAACCCTACTTTTTACAATACCCTCCGGCCAAAGCCTAAATACGTAAATGTTGATAGGTAAGGTTCGGAGGGTATTAACTTATAACGTAAATCCATAATATAAATGATCATAACTGTCGAAAAACCGTATGCAATTTCCGTAGATAAAGTTGTAGCCAGTTTAGATAGTCATGCCCAATTGGGGTTGGATAAGGAAGAAATTCAACAACGTTTAAGCAAATATGGTGCTAACCAAATACCACAATATGCACCAAAAAAAAGATGGCGGATCCTTGTTGATCAGTTATTGAATCCTATCCTGTATATTCTTGTCGCCGCTTCCATACTTGCATTTATTTTTAATGATGTTTTAGAAGGTATTGCTATTCTTATCGTTATTCTGATTTCTGCTGGTATTGGTTTTTTTATGGAACTTCAAGCAGTACGTTCGTTAGAAGCTCTTCGTAAAATGGGTCAGTCAAAAATATTCGTCACTCGGTCGGGTATAAGTGGACAGATTAAGGCATTTGAAGTTGTACCTGGTGATATTATTATGTTGAGAACGGGTGATATGGTTCCTGCCGATGCTCGCTTAATACTCGTAGATAACCTATTGGTAAAAGAATCGGCCCTGACCGGTGAAAGTGCCCCCGTTACAAAGCAAACTGGGATTTTACCCAAGCATACACCGATAACCGATCAACTTAATATGGTATTTAGGGGCACCATGATATTAGCAGGGTCAGGAAAGGCGATTGTTACCGCTACGGCCAAGCATACACAATTGGGTCACATACAACAACTCGGTATCGAAGCCGTTGAAGAGCGCACCCCTTTAGAAAAAAAGTTGAACCAATTGAGCAAATGGCTAATCTGGTTGACTTTATTTTTTGCAATAACCATAATTGTGGCAGGATATATAAGGGGAAATGATTTTTTATTAATGGTCGAAACAGGAGTAGCCTTGGCAGTGGCCGCTATACCAGAAGGCCTACCTATCGTTGCGACCATTGCCTTGGCTCAAGGTATGTTACGGTTATCGAAACGCCAAGTCATTATAAAAGAACTGGAAGCGGTTCAAACCCTTGGTGCAACTGATATTATCTGTACGGATAAGACAGGTACCTTGACCGAAGACCGTATGAAAGTACATGCTATACTTTATGGTAACGAATCGGTAGATATTGCATATACCACAGAAATTTCTTCTTCAATTAAAGAAAATCTAGTTTTTGAAAAAATAATTCGTGCAAGTGTTCTTTGTAATAATGTAGATACGAATGCTAATGATGCTCAAGGTGATTCTATTGAATTGGCATTATTGGAATTTGCCAAATATTTAGGATACGACCCGATTTCTATAAAACGAGATAATCCAGAATTATTGGAACTGCCTTTTGAAGCAGCCCGCAAATTTATGGCAACCGCCCATAACCATGAAGAACATATTCATGTGTATACCAAAGGGGCTTTTGAAAGCCTTATTACACATTGCGATTTTATCATGAATGCTACTGGCATCACACCTTTTGATACTAAAAGCGAGTGGTATGAGAAGGTGAACACCTTGGCTAGCCAAGGGTTACGAACTTTGGCGTTTGCTTTTAAAGAAACACAAGAAATGCCAAACTCTAAAACGATAATGGATGGGCTTACTTTTTTAGGTATCATAGGGTTTCTTGATCCGGCACGTAAAGATGTGAAGGCGACCATAGATATTTATAAGAAAGCAGGAATAAAAGTGGTTATGGTGACTGGAGACCATCCTGGTACATCGAAAAAAATAGCGCAGGAAGTAGGTCTGTTGGAAATGGATGCTTCTCAAGATAAAGTGCTAATCGCAAAAGACCTTATTATAGAGAAGAACCCTGATGCAACCGTAATGAAAAGGTTATTGAATGCTTCTGTTTTTGCGCGCGTTACGCCTGAACAGAAGCTGAATCTTGTCAAATTCTATCAAAATAATAACCACATAGTGGGTATGATCGGTGATGGCATAAATGATGTTCCCGCCTTGAAAAAAGCTAATATCGGAATCGCAATGGGTATTCGTGGCACCGAAGCCGCCCGTGAAGCGGCAGATGTTATCTTGAAGAACGATGAGTTTACAGCCATAGAACTCGCAATAAGACAGGGTAGGGTGATTTTTGAGAATATCCGTCAGTTTGTGGTTTATCTACTGTCATGTAATCTGGCTGAGATACTTTCCGTTGGAATCGCCGCATCTTTAAACTTTCCTTCGCCATTATTGCCCATGCAAATTTTGTTTTTGAACTTAATAACCGATGTCTTTCCTTCACTAGCTCTCGGGTTGGGAAAAGGAGAGAAAGACATTATGGAGCGACCGCCTAAAAACCCTAAAGCACCCATCATTAATAAAAGGGACTGGTACACAATAATTTTGTACGGACTTTGTGTTAGCCTTTCGGTGTTAGGTATCGTAAGCTATACTCACCTCGTATTGGCCCTGCCTTCTGAGACTATTAATAATATGGCCTTTTATACGCTAGTAATGGCACAATTATTCAATGTTTTCAATTTACCTCGACATACAGAATCTTTTTGGATTAATGAGGTAACTACTAACATTTGGGTGTGGGGGGCAATATTTTTATCTCTTGGTATAACGTTTGGGGCATATTTAATAACTCCTGTTGCCGAAGCATTATCATTAGAACCTGTTACTATGCAACAATTGATACTGGTTGTGCTGTTTGCTATGGGTTCTTTGGTTCTAGCTCAATTCGCAAAAAGGTTGAAAAAATATTTTCTTTTTCGAACCTGATTGATGACTAATATCATTTTTATACTTGCCTAGCAATGATACATTTGAAGAAATGCAATACTTGGAAATATGTATTTTGGAAATAGTCGAAAAAATCTAATAATTGAATTTTGCTTTTGACTTAAAAATATTTCAAAAGGCTACTGAAGAGGTGGTTAGAGTTGAAGTACACTACAAAATTATAGACGGACAATGAATGGAGCAGCTCATTTTTTCAATGTCTATGTCCATTTAGGCTACTAGTTAGATTTTACTACAAAATCTGAGAAAAATTTATTGGCTTTGTTCAAAAGGACCATGCAGATGCATTACCATAAATACAGAATTAAGCATACGATATGAAAGAAGTATAAATTGACCTAACGCTATGAACCGATTAAAAGAACAAAATGATAAAAAACCAAAAGTAACGGAAACGTCGATATACCAAATCGTTTTCGACTCTTCTTTGGCAGGCTTGTTCGTACTCGATGCAGAGGGCACTATACTTAAGGTAAATGCAATGAGTGAGCGTATGTTTGGTTACAAAAAAGGAACATTGATAAATAAAAATATTGAGATTATTTTTCCAAAGGGATATCGAAAAGAGATAGAACTCTTAATGAAGAACCCTCCTTCAGATCCAGTACAAATTTTAGGTTTAGATAAAAACGGGGTAGAAATTGCGATAGATTTTAGAATAGTTACTTCGATAATTGATGGACAAACAATTTCGGCGGTTTACTGTAAAAAGGTCGACCATGCTGTTTTTGAAAGTGATAGGAAACTCCGAACATTAATCGCGAATTCACCTGGTATTGTATTCCGATGTAAAACGGATAAGCTTTGGACTATGGAATTTATTAGTAATGCCTGTGAATCGATTACTGGGTATTTACCAAGCCAATTTTATGATCAAGGAATTTTAAATTGGGATACACTCATTCATTCTGAAGATAGGAGTAAGGTCGAGAAAGAAAGGAAAAAAGCCATATCGAAGAAAGAATCGTATCAAATTTGCTATCGTATTACAACAGCTACCAACAAATTAAAATGGATATTGGAAATGGGCTCTTGTGTAGAAAATCAATTAGGTAAGGTTGATTATCTAGAGGGCTTTATGCAAGATATTACCCAACAAAGAGAAGCCGAAATTTCAATTACCAAAGAGAAGGAATTACTATATAAATATTTAAATACAACAGCTTCGATTTTTATGGTTATCAATTTAGAGCATAAAATTACCATGGTAAACCAAAAAGCCTGTGAAGTAATGGGGTATAAAGCTGATGAGATGGTCGGTAAGAATTGGTTTAACCATTACATTCTTAAAAGCGACCGAAAAGAATTAACCCATCTTTTCGGACTTATAATTAAAGGCAAATTAGAACAGCCTTATGCGAAAGAGAACTGGGTAATTGCCAAAGGAAATAAAAGGAAATTGATTCGTTGGCGAAATGCATTATTGAAAGATGAAAATGGTAAGGTGACTGGTTTGATCAGTTCAGGAATCGAAGTTACAGAACAGGTAGTTGCAGAAAACCAATTACGCGACAGTGTCGAAAAAAATGCGGCTATTCTAAAGGCGATACCTGATGTGATGACAATACACGATAAAAAAGGTGCTATTCTAGAAATACATGTTCCTGATGAATCATATCTGGTAGCTCCAATAACAGAAATTGAAGGTGAAAATATAAAAGACTTTCTTCCTAAAGAAGTGGCGAAAAAGCTAAAAAAGACAATATCAAATGTGCTAGTTAACCAAAAAATGGAAACAATAGAAGTTACGGCGCCAGTGGCTAACGGAACGGTCGATTACGAGTGTAGGTTAGTACCATTGAACAAAAAGCAAGTGTTGACCATTGCTCGAAATATTTCAAAAACAAAGGAAATTCAAAACACGTTATATTTAAGAAACAAAGCACTGGATGTCGCAGGAAACGGAATCTTAATCGTTGATGCCCAGCAACCTGATTTGCCTATAGTCTATTGCAACAATGCATTTACTGAAATTACGGGATATAGTCTCGAAGAAGTTTTTGGTAAAAATTGTCAGTTTTTACAGAACGACGATAGAGACCAAGAGGCTATAATTACAATGGCAAAAGCCATTCAAAAAGGCGAAGCATGTCGGGTAGTTTTACGAAATTATCGAAAAGATGGCACCCTATTTTGGAACGACCTGAGTATTACACCTTTATTTAATGAAAATAAAAAATTAACCCATTTTATTGGGGTTCAGAACGATGTTACCGAAATTCAAAATGTAAATAGCCAGTTAGAGCAATATGCGGATAAGCTTGAAGAGAATGTAGCAAATCGTACTAAGGAAATTGAAGCTACGGTTCAAAAATTAGTCGAAAACAACCTTATTCTTGAAGATCAAATTCTAGAGACTAAACTAGCAGAGAGTAAGGCACAACGCAGCCAGGATCAGTTTAACGCAATTGCCGAAAATTTTCCGAACGGGTTTATTGTGCTTTTCAATGCCGATTCTCAACTCGTATACCTAGAAGGGGAAGAATTGAAACGTATGAACCTTAATAAAGCCGATTTTGAGGGAAAATATATTGATGAGATTTCTATTTTTTCTAAAAGACAGATTGATCAGATAAAACAAGATCTTTTTAAAACCATAGCAGGTAATAGCCTTTCCTACGAGGTGAAATTCGGCGACTTTTCTTATGCGGTAAATACAACGCCATTAAAGTCTGAAGAAGAAAGTATTGTTTGGGCGCTTTTTGTATATAATAACATCACAGAACAAAAAAAAGTACAAGAAAAATTAGCAGCGGCACTAAAAGAAGAGCAAGAACTCAGTGAACTAAAATCACGCTTTATCTCAATGGCCTCTCATGAGTTTCGTACGCCTTTAAGTGCCATTTTATCTTCTGCAATATTGATTGGAAAGCAGAATGAACCTGGTATGGAAAAAAGACGTGAAAAACATGTTTCACGAATTCATACCCATGTAAAACATTTGGTTGTTATCTTAAATGATTTTCTATCACTGAGTCAATTAGAAGAAGGTAAGTTACAAGCAAAACCCCAGCGTTTTGAATTGATTGAGTTCTGTAAAATTGTTATCGATGAAATGGAGTCGACAAAAAAGGAAGGTCAGGTTATTCAATTAATCTATACACCTACAGAAATACCTGTCTT
This sequence comes from uncultured Maribacter sp., assembly GCA_963975675.1. Taxonomy (GTDB): domain Bacteria; phylum Bacteroidota; class Bacteroidia; order Flavobacteriales; family Flavobacteriaceae; genus Maribacter. The sequence goes on from CAXBIJ010000052.1 coordinate 9,677, forward strand.
TTTAGATCCAAAACTATTGAACCATATCTTAATCAATCTCTTGTCTAACGCTTTAAAATATTCTGAAGAAGGCAAGGAAGTCGTTATGGAAATTCAGCAGGCCAATGAAGCGGTATCATTTAAGATTTTAGACAACGGAATCGGCATACCAGAAAAGGACCAAAAGAATTTGTTTGAGCGTTTTTTTCGTGCCGAGAACGTAACGAATATAAGTGGTACTGGTCTAGGGTTGCATATAGTCAAACACTATGCAGAGTTGATGAGAGGTTCTGTCAAATTCAATAGTAAAATTGGTAATGGAAGCACCTTTACCGTTCAACTTCCCCAAAATTTATATGAACATGAAAAAAATATTATTAATTGAGGACAATCAGGATGTTCGTGAAAATACGGCAGAAATATTAGAACTAGCAAATTACCAGGTAGTTACCGCTGAAAATGGTAAAATTGGTATAGAAAAAACAAAGGAATTTAAACCCGATTTAGTGCTTTGTGATATTATGATGCCACTAATGGACGGATTTGAAGTATTACGAACCTTTGAAAAAGATAGTAGTATGGCCAGTACACCCTTTATTTTTCTTACGGCAAAGACAGATAGGTCAGACATGCGTATGGGTATGAACCTGGGTGCTGATGATTATTTGACAAAACCATTTGAGGAACATGAATTGTTGGATGCAATTTCCTGCCGCTTAAATAAACATGAAAACTTAAAAGAAGAAATCATAAAAAATTTGGAAGGTATCAATACCTTTTTAAATGAGGTTTCTGAATATGAAGATATGGAGGGCCTTTCAAAAAATCATAGCTTGAAGCCCTACCATAAAAAGGAAATTATCTTTTGGGAAGGGGATAATGCCCATTCGCTTTATTTTATAGAAAGTGGAAATGTAAAAACCTACAAAAGCACCGAGTCGGGTAAAGAATTGGTTACAGGGCTTTATGGGCCAGGTGATTTTGTTGGGCAACTATCGCTATTGCATGCTGCCAGTACATACGTAGAGAATGCTGTTATTATGGAAGACGCTGAACTTTGTGCTATTCCAAAAGCTGATTTTATAAAATTGCTTTATGGTAACCCAATGGTCTCTCAAAAATTTATTTCCCTAATTTCTAATAACTTAATTAACATTCAGACACATCTAGTAAATATGGCCTTTGCTACGGTAAGACAACGGGTGGCTAAAGCGCTATTGGAACTATATGAAAAAGGTTTAATCAAAGATTTACCTAATAAGGGTATGTCAATTCCTCGTGAAGATTTTGCAGGTATGATTGGCACGGCCACCGAAACTGCCATTCGCACGCTTTCCGATTTTAAAGATGAAGGTTTAATTACTACAGATAGTGGTAGAAGAATTATTATTCTTGATAAAGAAGAATTACTTCATATTGCAGATTGCTAAATCGCGTTTACTAATTGTAATTAATAATTTTTAATTTCTACTCAAAAACATTTTGAGAAAAATGCTTTTAAAATGATTTGAATCATACTTAGAAGGTTTGTACTTGTTTAAATTAGCTAATGTGGAAAGTGTTTATCTGCAGCTATTACAAACCTTCCTAAGACATGAAAACATTACATTATAAACAAGATTCACGGCACTTTTTAATTAAAAGTTATCGAAACCTGCCACAGCTTAAAGAGGCAATTCTAGAATTAAGTAATGCTACTTCAGTGAAACCAAATATATCCGTTTTAGGAAAATTAGGACCAGATTGCATAGTAAAGAATAAACAAACCAAATTAGCCAAAACTGAATTAAAGCGCATTTTCAAAGGGGTATTGGGAGCAAAAACCGATTTTGCGATTTTCTGTAATCCCGAAATAGGTACATTATTCATAACAGGTTCTCTTGTTTCCCAGTTTTTGAATGATATGAATGGAACAGTTTTGGGTGAAATACCTTCTGGGCCATATGGTATACTAAGAGGTCTTGGCATAACAGAAAATAACGCATCAAAATATTTAAAAGATTTGAATAAGAAGAGTTTTCTTCTTATCCTAAGGGGTTATGATGATGAACTGAATATCATAGAAGAGTTACTTAAAAATAAAAACAAAAGCAACAGCATAATACATTTTAGGGTAAGTTTCTAATCGCTTATATTTTAATTTAGGACAAAAAAAACAGGAGACCGAGGCCTCCTGTTTCACGCGAAACGTATGAATTCGTTTATGATTTCAATCGAACTTTTATATCATTTTATCTCTAAATCGATTCAAAAGTTGATTTTGACACTAACGGTATCATTCGAAACGCTATGGTTTCTTTTTCCTTACAGAACTAAAAACCAATTTCGTATGTTAAAAAGAAACCGAAGTACCGAAGTACCTCGGTTTCCTAGAAGATGTTCCTCAACCTAATCGCCTACTTTTTTATAACCCTACTAGAATATATTGCTATAACCGTTCGAGATATAAAAGGTATTGAATTGATTTTCGTAACCTCTTCTTTTCTTACATTTTAGTACTCTTCGCAAATACTAAATCTATGTATTTTTCTTAATGAGCTATTAATGATACCGCTAAATTACATTGTTGTTCTTATAGCTAAAATGACCTAGATCAGTTTGTCTATTTTTTTTATGTTAAACGAACTCAGGGTAAGATTGTACCACAATATCATTTTGTACATGTCTAACACCATTAGCTTTATAGGCTGTTTTTTCAATCAAGTCCCTTTCCTTCAAAGAATGAACCCTTCCCTTAAGCTGCACAGTATCACCATCAACTTGTACTCGAATACCTTTTGCCATTAAATTAGTTGAACGCTCTAAAGCCTGAATAATTTGCTCTTCAATATTCTCAGCTTTTAACACAGGCATTATCTCGATATTGTTGACGACCCCCTTAACTCCCAATAGATTTTGTAAGTTGTGTTCGGCCGCTTTTCGTTGATAGTCCCAAGCTACATTACCCGATAAAAATATATAACCATCTTCAACAAAAACCATTATTTTTTCTTTAGGTATTTTGGCATTCCATTCCAAAGCATTGACCGCAGCTTTTGCGATTTCTTTATCGGTTTTTTTAAAATCCTCACCATATTTTACCTCTATATCTTCTGCAATCGCTTTGACTCCGATGACACGTTTCGCAACTTTATTTGCCAAGGCTTTTTTATGATATTCATTTACCACCCCACTCAAAGCTACAACACCATTTTCAACAGTGACTCCTATTTGAGTCTCATCTATGTTGGGTTCAAATACGAGTTCATCTAATATATCTTGTTTGATTTGGGCATCTGATTTCATGTGATTATAATTTTAAATAAAAATACATGGCTTAGTTGTCTTACAAAATGATATTCGTCAGGCTTAACTAGTGTTCTTTATTTCTATTTGGTAGAAAGTTGATACTGATGTAAATCATTTCATGCTTTAAAATTATTTTGAACTTTTGAAGCGTAATAAATTTTATATGAAAACAACAAAAACAACTACGAAATCGGCACTATTGTTATTAGGTGCAAGCCTTGAAATGTTACATCAAGAGAGTATAGAATGGTTAGATACCATTGCATTTTGGAAAGATGAAACCAAATTCTTTGCAAACCTTTTGAAAAATAAAGATTCTAAAAGCTCAGAGTTTGCAAAAATGCTTGAGAACTTAAATAAGATTCATGAAAACCTCTTTGACTATTTAGAAGATGATATTGTACTGCATGAGAAGCTTTTGTCACGCTTACATAAAGGTGAAAAAGGATTATCTGATTGGGATTATCGTGAAAAACATCGAAGCCTTGGGGAGCGAATAGATTTATTCACCAATGATTTTAGGGAGTTTAAGAAAATGGTGTTCGGCTATGTAAAGAAATTGTAAGCATTAAAAATTAAAGCTATGGAAATGACCATTTTTATCAAGGATTTTAGACAAGTGGATAGTATTGCCCGCTTTATGGATTTTTACTATAGCTTACACATGAAGTATTTAGCCAGTGATTTATTGGAAAAAGGTCTATCGCCCAAACAGATTTCAGATGCTGTTATTAAAGCTATTAATATTGGCAAGGCGTCGGGATTGGAATTGAACCAACATTTTAAGCCAGTTTTTAGTGGTATTGAAAGGGAAATTATAAACGACTGTAAACTATCTAATTTGGCCTATGGTCTAGTGATGATGAATGCAGATGTCGAACTTTCGGTAGTAGGAGATTTTCAGTTAAGTGTATTAAAGTCATACTTAATTAATCATAGTTGATTAAATAGCAATATGGATTTGTATGTAGCCTGCTGTTTTGTAGCTGGCTTTGTTGTTTTTAAAATCAATAGCCCTTTGCCCTAATAAAAATCGCTACAGGCAATAATGGGTATTTTCATTTCAAGTTACTTTAGATTCTTTATAAAGGCTGCATCCCTTCATTTTCTATATTCCAGTTTTTCCAATATGTTTTTTGGGTTAGATACATAGACCCTGACTAAAATGACATTTTCATATTATTTGTATTGCACACTACCTTAAGTATCTTGTTTCGACATTCCTATGTTATCTATGATATGCAACGGTTGTATTTTACTCAAAAGAGCGGTGCCAAAGCATCTTTTTTTCTCAGCAGTTTTAGAATAGATTTTGTATTCGGCCAAAGGTAACAAAGCTTATAAACGTCATCATCTTGTGCCTTTGGTATTATGGATAGAGAATATCTTAACCAACTCAAAACAGTATTTCTTGAAAAAAACCTTAAAGTCATTGAGATTTCATGACATTATTCTCTTTCTTTTAATATTAATGAAAGTGATGGATATAAAAAGCCCCAACTAAAATTATGAAGTAAGGGCTTTTTGAAAGTGAGTTATGAAAAGTTTTATTCATTGTTAGGCATAGGAAGGATAATATTGTACTCTAAGTTTATTTACAACATTAAGCACGCCCGGAGCTCTATATGCAGCTTTTTCAGCTTCCTCTTTTTCTTTAATGGAATGCACTTT
>CAXBIJ010000053.1:0-14589 GCA_963975675.1 uncultured Maribacter sp.
ATAAGCATCTGCAATCATTGGGTTACAAGCGGCTTCAGTACAGCCATTTCCTAATCCTATAAGTAGGTTAGCTACCAATAAGCCAACATAACTACCTGAAAAGATTAGTAATAAAATACCGATAGAATGTGCAAAAAAGGCAAATTGCATTATAATCTTACCACCTACTTTATGATAAATAAGTCCGCCTATTACCATGGCAATAGGGAACCCTGCAAACCACATTGAAGTAATTAGACCAGCTTGACTAGCGCTTAATTCTAATTCCGTTTTTAGTTGATCTAGAATACCTGCTGCAATTGCAAAAGAAAATGCGGTAGTAATCAATGCGAAACAACTGGCATAAAATAGCCTATTCGCATTAACGTTAGAAGTCGTATTAGAGCTTTCCATATTTGTATTGATTTAGTTGTTTGGTTAATATGCTAAACTAATAAAAATGAAATAATATCAGTGCTTTTTTAGTAAAATGATACCGAAAGAGCGACATAAAGCACAAAATTTATTATTTCTGAATGTTTTTATGGGTTTTATGCAGTGATAAAATTTGCTGTAATACACCTTATTCCTTTGATTATGAACTATTAACTAACTTGTAAGTTTAATAATCATTTTTAATCAAATTTCTATGAAAACTTGTTTTTGTATTCTATCTATAGTTTTATTATTTGGATGTACCGATGTTAACAAGGGCATAAACCGAGATATGCAGACTTCTACTGTTAACGTTGATGATAAATATAACCCACAAGCAAAATTAGATAGTTTGGGTGTTACCTTAAGAGATCAAGGAATACCAGTGGCAAACTATGTTCATGCAGTAAGAAGTGGTAATCTTTTGTTTTTAGCGGGTAAAGGACCAAAACAAGCCAATGGTGAGAATATAGTAGGCAAGTTAGGAAAAGATTTGAGTATTGATGAGGGGTATGCTGCAGCTAGAGAAGTTGCTATTAATCAACTGTCTGTTTTAAAGATGGAATTAGGTAATTTGAATAGGATTAAAAGGATAGTTAAAGTTCACGGTATGGTCAACGCAATGCCCGATTTTACAGATCATTCTAAAGTAATCAATGGATATTCTGATTTAATGGTAGCGGTTTTTGGTGAAAATGGAAAACACGCGCGTGCTGCTGTAGGTATGGGGTCTTTACCTGGAAATATGGCAGTTGAGGTAGAGATGATTGTTGAGGTTTATGAAGAATAGATAAATCTAAAATAATTCACATTTGTAATATTCAAATTAATTCTATTTTTACCTTAATTGAAATTATCGGCCTCGTAGTTCAATGGATAGAATAGAAGTTTCCTAAACTTTAGATGCAAGTTCGATTCTTGCCGAGGTCACTTTTTATTTGAAAGTACTTACACAAAACTTTGGACTTATTAAACACGAAAATTCTTAACAATAAGGTTAGATTAGGTTTTTCACTACTACAGTTTGTATACCCTCATAACATTAGATTGGCCATAATTATAATCTACTGCCATCAACATTTCTAAAATCTATTTTCATCTATAAAATAAAACCTTCCATTGGGTCTTTTTTCAGTAAATATGACTCATTTACTAAAATTTTTTTGAAGTAATACAGCATAAAAAGGTGTAATGTATTAATGCCTGAAGCAATCTCTTTTCGAAGGTTTTACCTGTTTAATGCAAGCACATCACCCATAAATAGGTCTTCTTAAAAACCTTGGTTATCAGTCTTATTAGCTACAAACACCCAAATATATTTTGATTTTACTTACATGATAAATATCATATTCTGTGCACATATATGCAATTACTTTTGGTGAATAAAATTAATAAACCATATAATGAAAATAGCGATTAAAAGTTTTGCAATTATTTTTTCCGCACTCTTAATGAGCTGTGGAGGAAAACAAGAAAAAAAAGAAGGCTTTAGTGTTGATCGCTCAAAGTCTACCGAGAAATCTGCAGAAACTGCTCCGGCGATAGATCAAGTTCCAGCATCACAACGTATTACACTTGATGATAAGGGAGTAGGTCAAATTAAGGATATTACCCTTGATGCAGAAATTAATAAAGAAATGGCAGCTGCTGGTGGAGCACTTTACAAAACTAACTGTACGGCCTGTCATAAGTTAGACAAAAGGTTTATTGGTCCATCACCAATAGGTATTCTAGAAAGAAGAAGTCCTGAATGGATTATGAATATGATTCTTGATCCTAAATTAATGACAGAACAAGATAGATGTGCCAAAGATTTATTGATAGAATTTAATGGTGCGGCTATGTCTAACCAAAACTTAACGGTAGAAGAAACCCGTTCAATATTAGAATATTTTAGAACCTTATAATCAACATATTATGAAATCAACCACTTTAAAATTATTATTCGGTTCATTTTTAATGCTGTCACTAATCTACAGCTGCAAGAATGAAGCTAAGACAGACAACATGAGTACATCAGATGCAACATATGACGCGAATGATGCTCATAAAAAAGGGCAAGCCTTTATTGAAGATGATGGCTCAACACCAAATGTATTGCAAATTGCAATTGGTTCGCCAGACCACACCACTTTGGTAGCAGCAGTACAAGCTGCAAGTTTGGAAAATGCTTTAGTTAACGCAGGTCCTTTAATGGTTTTTGCACCTACTAATGCTGCTTTTGATGCACTACCAGAAGGTACTGTAGAAAACTTATTGAAACCTGAAAATAAGGAAACTTTAGCGACGATTCTAAAACATCATGTTACGGCCGGAAACTATGACAAAGAGTTTCTAAAAAAGTTCAAAAAATTAGGACAGGCTGATGACACAAATGCTATTGTAGAAGTCAAAGGTGACGATGTGTATGTTGGCGGCGCCAAAATTATTGCGAGCATACCTGCTGGTAATGGAATTGTACACGTAGTGGATAAAGTAATTTTACCTCCTTCTAATTAAATAAAAACAACTTCAATACAGATAAAACAAATACACAATGAAAAAATATACATATCAATTATTTGCGTTGCTTGGGTCAGCTCTGATGCTCTCAAGTTGCGGTAATCAAAACGGAAATTCATCTAGTGGAGCGCTAAATTCAAGTGCCGCTGAAAAAGCATACGTAGCACCTGGTGAGCACGATGAATTTTATGCCTTTATGTCTGGTGGATATAGCGGTAATATTACAGTTTATGGTCTTCCTTCTGGTAGAATGTTTAAAGAGATTCCGGTGTTTTCACAATTTCCTACTTCAGGATACGGCTATTCAGAAGAAACCAAGCCAATGCTAAATACTTCTTTCGGGTTTGTGCCATGGGATGATTCTCACCACCCAGATATTTCACAAACTAATGGGGAATTAGATGGTAGATGGATTTTCATTAATGGAAACAATACACCAAGAATTGCCCGTATCAGTTTAGAAACTTTCGAAACGGAAGAAATCATCGAATTACCTAACAGTGCAGGTAACCACAGTTCTTCGTTCATTACTGAAAATACGGAGTATGTGGTAGCAGGAACACGTTTTTCAGTTCCTATTCCACAAAGAGATATGCCTATAAATGAGTATAAGGGTAACTTTAAAGGTGCCTTGTCTTTTATTAGTATAGCGCCTGATAATGGTAGATTGAATTTAGAGTTTCAAATGATTATGCCAGGGTTTAATTATGACCTTTCTCACCCAGGTCGTGGTAAATCGCATGGTTGGTTCTTCTTTACAACGTATAATACAGAAGAGGCAAATTCACTTATGGAAGTTAACTCGTCACAAAATGATAAGGATTTTATCGCTGCCGTAAACTGGAAAAAAATTGAAGAGTATGTGAAAAATGGAGGAGGAACCAAAGTTCCTGCCGAGTATGCACATAATGTTTATAGCGACGAAACTCATAGTGCTACATCAACAATTAAAAAAGAAGTGTTGACAGTAAACCCTCTTGATGTTCCAGGTGCAGTTTATTTCTTGCCTACACCAAAATCACCTCATGGTTGTGATGTAGATCCTTCTGGACAATACATTATTGGTAATGGTAAATTATCTGCTGATTTGACCATACATTCTTTTGACAAGATGATTGCTGCAATCGAAGCTAAAAAGTTTGATGGTGAAGCTTACGGAATTCCAATTTTAAAATTTGAAGATGTTTTAGCAGGAGTAGTAAAAAGTGGTGGCTTAGGCCCTTTGCATACAGAGTTTGATGGTAAAGGAAATGCGTATACTACGTTCTTTATATCATCAGAGGTCGTGAAATGGAAGTTAGGTACTTGGGAAGTTTTAGATAGACAACCTACATTTTACTCGGTGGGGCATTTGATGATTCCAGGCGGTAACTCAGCTAAACCCTTCGGTAAATATGTAGTAGCAATGAACAAGATTACCAAAGACAGATACTTGCCAACAGGACCAGAAATGGAACATTCGGCACAGATATATGATATTTCTGGTGATAAAATGGAATTAATTTATGATTTTCCAACCCATGGTGAGCCACATTATGCTGCGGGTATTCCGGCAGAATTATTGGCTCCGAAATCTAAGAAAATTTATCGTTTAGATGAGAATAAACATCCTTATGCAGTGCTATCTCCTGATCAAGCTAGAGTTGAGCGTAAGGGCAATGAAGTACATGTATATATGTCTACAATTAGAAGTCACTTTACTCCAGATAATATCGAAGGAGTGAAAGTTGGTGATAAGGTATATTTTCATATTACAAATCATGAACAAGATTTTGATGTACCACATGGTTTTGCTATGATAGGCCAGAATACTTCAGAGTTATTGGTAATGCCAGGACAAACCAAAACATCACTTTGGGAACCTAAAAAACCTGGTGTTTGGCCATTCTATTGTACAGATTTCTGTTCTGCTTTGCACCAAGAAATGCAAGGTTATGTTAGGGTATCCCCAGCAGATTCTGACATTAAATTATCATGGTCTTTGGGCGATTAAATCTCTCTTATAATTTCTTTCTTAAACTAAAAGCGGGTACGTTATTTAATCTGCCCGCTTTTTTACAACCATATAAAACCTTCCACAACAAAATTAATATTGAATTTTAAAGTGCGAAACAATGAAAAAAGCTAGTATAATAATGATGGTAGGTCCTTTATTTCTATTAGGACTGTATTTTTTTCCTTTATGGAATATTATGTTAGGCGCTCCACAATATCCTGAACCCCTTGGAATGAATATTTATATAGATGGCATTAAAGGTTTTAATGAATTCGATATAGTCAATATTGACGGCCTAAATCATTATATCGGCATGAAAACCATACCAAAACCAGAAGAAATGTGGGAGTTCAGTGCTTTTCCTAAAGTAATTGGTGCAATGGTGTTTTTAGGTGTATTAATTGGCTTTTTAGGGTTTATTGGTAAGATTAGTTATAAATGGTTTATCGGATGGTTTCTTTTAATGTCAGTTTTGGGTATTTTAGGAATGTATGATTTTAATGCTTGGATGACAGATTATGGCACTAATTTAGACCCTCATGCTATTATGAAAATGGCAAATCCTGACGGTACACCTATGACATATAAACCGCCTTTATTTGGTCATGCCAATATGTTGAATTTTCAAGTTACCTCATTGCCGCAAACTGGGGCATGGATGATGTTTGTAGGGATGATGCTTACAGTGGGCGCTTTTTTTGTAGGTAAAAAAAATACTGCCTAAATTCAGTGTTAGCACATAAAATAATTAGCAATATCATGAAAAATTATTCCATTCTAATAAGTGTCATGTGTCTGATACTAACAAGCTGTAATAGTACCCCTAAAGAAATAGGGTATGGTTCAGACGGCTGTCAATTTTGTAGTATGACTATTGTTGATAAGCAGCATGCAGCACAGTTTATGACACAAAAAGGTAGAAGTTATGTTTTTGATGCTTCTGAATGTATGTTGAACCATTTAAAGGAAATTGACCCTTCAACAGTTGCAGTATATTTGGTAAATGATTACAATGCTCCGGGAAAAACAATTGATGCTACTAAAGCGATCTATTTGATAAGTAAGAATATACCAAGCCCTATGGGGGAGTATTTAACTGCGTTCGCATCAGAAAAGGCAGCAAAGAAAGCACAATTAGCAAATAATGGCGAGCTTCTAAATTGGACAGAACTAAGAGCAAGATTTAATTAATAATACTGAAGAGATACAAAAACTCTCAGTGAAGTTTCAATACGTTTAAGCAAGTAGAAATTATGCTAGCCGTTAATTCTAAATTCTTGATTACTAAATAATGAGGTACCTCCTTACATTTTTCATTTCAATTTTTATAACCTCATTGGGCTGGTCTAGAACGCTGCCAATTTGTTCAGATTGTACGATACAATCTATTACCGAAGGGGTAAGAATGGCATCTGATTTCGATACATTGTTGATTAAAAAAGGAACCTATAAAGAGTTTAATATTCTTATTGATAAACCATTGACGCTAATAGGTTTAAATTACCCAATAGTTGATGGGGAAGATAAAGGAGAAATAATTCGAATTGTATCTGACAATGTAACAATAGATGGTCTTTTTATTATGAATGTGGGTACTAGTTATACTACAGATTATGCCGCAATTAGGGTAGTTAAAAGTGAAAATTTTATCATTAAAAATGTGGTGTTAGAGAAATTGTTTTTTGGTATCTATCTCGAGAAATCTAATAACGGTAAAGTATATCATAATAAAATAATAGGTGATGCAGTAGATGAGTATAACTCTGGTAATGGTATACAGCTTTGGTATTGTAAGAATGTTGAGGTCGAAAAAAACATAGTACAACATGTACGTGATGGTATTTATTTAGAATTTTCTGATAACATTGTTATAAAAGACAATTCTAGCACAGAAAATTTGCGTTACGGACTACATTTCATGTTTTCTAACGATGACATTTACACAAATAACACTTTCGAGAATAATGGGGCTGGAGTGGCGGTTATGTTCTCGAAACGGATAAAAATGATTGGTAATACTTTTCGTAAAAATTGGGGCACAGCTGCTTTTGGTATGCTTTTGAAAGAGATTAATGATGCTGAAATTTCTGGAAATACCTTTGAAGAAAACACCATCGGTATTAATATAGAGGGTTCTAATCGCATTAGATATGAGAACAATAATTTTGTAAACAACGGTTGGGCAATTAAAGTACTTGGTGCTTGCTACGAAAACACGTTTACCAAAAATAATTTTTTATATAATTCATTTGATATATCCTATAATAGTAAGTTGAACGATAATGTATTCGACCAAAATTATTGGAGCGAATACACTGGTTATGATTTGGATAAAAATGGTATAGGTGATATTCCCTACAGACCAGTTAAACTCTTTTCGTATATCGTTAATAAGACCCCAGAGACCATTGTTCTATTACGAAGTCTCTTTATGGATATTATTGATTTTTCAGAAAAAGTATCTCCAGTATTCACGCCCGACAACCTTTTAGATGCAAATCCTTTAATGATGAAAACACTATGATTCAGGTCGAAAATCTACATAAAAAATTTGGAAAGAACGAGGTCCTTTCCGGACTGAATCTTACTATTGAAAAAGGTGGCATTTTTGCAGTACTAGGCCCTAATGGTTCAGGAAAAACTACGTTGATTAAGAGTATTTTGGGTATGGTGGTACCAAATAAAGGGAATATTAGTGTATCGGGTATAGCGATTAAAAAGAATTGGAAATATCGTCAAGATATAGATTACCTACCTCAAATTGCCAACTTTCCTGGTAACCTAAAGGTAAAAGAATTGATTCGAATGATTAAAGACATTCGACAAAAACCAAGTGACGAAAAAGCTTTAATAGAACTTTTTAAGATAGAATCTTTTCTAGATAAAAAATTGTCCACACTTTCAGGTGGCACCAGGCAAAAAGTTAATATCGTTCTGGCTTTTATGTTCGATTGTCCTTTGCTTATTTTAGATGAACCAACCACAGGTTTAGATCCTGCTTCTTTAATTCGATTAAAAGAATTGATAAAAAAAGAAAAAGCGAATGGAAAAACTATTCTTATTACCTCACATATAATGCAGTTTGTTGCAGAAGTAGCAGATGAAATAGTTTACCTTTTAGAAGGCAAAATTTATTTTAAGGGCAGTATTGAACAATTGAAGAAAAAGACAAATCAAACTGATTTAGAACATGCCATTGCGGCCATAGCAACAACTCCAACCAATGCTTAAAATATTAAAATATAGTTTTTACGATTTAATTCGTAGCCGATGGAGCTACGTATATTTTCTTTTCTACCTGATTTTAGGGTTTGTACTCCTCTTTTTAAACAACGATGTTTCTAAAGCGGTTATCACTCTCATGAATATTATCATAGTTCTAGTGCCCTTGATAGGCACCATTTTTGGTGTCATGTATTATTATAATTCTAAAGAATTTATTGAGCTACTATTAGCACAACCCATTAAACGTTCCTCAATTTTTTTAGGTCAATATTTGGGCGTGGCAGGATCATTGACATTGAGTTTGGTATTAGGACTTGGGATACCATTTGTGCTTTACGGCTTATTTAAAAGTGATGCCATTTTCGACTTTTCTTTACTATTGGTTACCGGTGCATTTTTAACTTTAATTTTTACAGCATTATCATTTAACATAGCACTGTCTAACGAAAACAAAATAAAAGGATTTGGGTATGCGGTATTATTATGGTTATTTATGGCAGTGATATACGATGGCCTTTTTTTAATGTCACTTATCATTTTTAAAGAATACCCTTTAGATACATTTTCATTGGCGGCAACAATGTTCAACCCTATAGATTTATCAAGAACACTTATTCTTTTAAAGTTAGATATTTCTGCTCTTTTGGGATATACAGGCGCGGTTTTCAAACAATTTTTTGGTACTGATAAGGGGCTTTTTATTTCTATTTTTATGTTAATACTTTGGACAATAATTCCCATTTGGAGGTTATCATTCAAAGCGAAAAGACAAGATTTTTAAAGCACTTAATCACCTAGAATGCTTTCATTAAAAAACCACAGTAGACTTGCATTAATCTATTTTTTATTGGCAGCTTTATTTGGTGTTGTTTTAAGAGCGTTTTATACTATTGAGATTCCTATAAATTATCGCTTTGTAGTACATGGTCATTCTCACATAGCATTATTGGGCTGGGTATATGTAGCCCTGACCACATTGATTTATAAAACATATATAGATCAAGCCGCTTTTTATTCAAAGTACCGTTACATTTTTTGGTTTACTCAAATTACTATTGTTGGTATGTTGGTGACCTTTCCGTTTATGGGGTATAAGGTCTTTTCTATCATATTTTCCACCTTATTTTTATTTGCCTCCTATGGTTTCACATGGTTTGTTTTAAAACATAGTAAGAAAGAATTAAAAGATTCGAATTCGTTTAAATGTGTTAAGATTGCTGTGGGTTATATGGTGCTTTCTAGTTTAGGGCCTTGGGCTTTAGGAGCTATAATGAGCACCCTTGGTACTGAGTCTGTTTGGTATAGAATGGCTATCTATTTTTATTTGCATTTTCAATATAATGGGTGGATGGTTTTAGCCTTAATAGGCTTGTTGCTTTATCTGTTAGAGAAAAACAATATTCAATTATCAAAAACAGTGTTCAATCGCTTTTTCTGGAGCTTTAATTTGGGAGTCATTTTTACATTTTCATTATCTACTTTATGGGTCAAACCTTCTATTTTATTCAATGTAATAGGAGGGCTTGGTAGTTTTATTCAAATTTCAGCAATCTTTCTTTTAGCTAAATATATTAACTCCAAAAAGGGAGCATTAAAGCAATTGTTTTCAAATTTTCAGTTTAAATTATTGGCGACTGTTTCGGCTTTGTTGCTGATAAAAATGATGCTTCAGTTAATAACATCAATTCCGTTTTTCGCAAATTTAGCAGCAACCTATATAGATTTTACGATAGGGTATCTCCATTGGACATTTTTGGGGGTTGTTACCTTAAGTTTATTCTTACTACTAGATTATTATAAGCTGTTACATATACCTAGAGCTGGATATATTGTTTACATAACAGGATTTATTGTAACTGAAATTTTAATTTTTTATAAAGGTTTGGCGGGTTTGTTTAACCTTCAAATTAATGATGGTTATTTTTTGGTTCTCTCTTTAGGTAGTGTGCTTATTCCGTTAAGTATTATAGTAATTTTATTTACCAATTTAAAAGTAAGCCAAACTTAAAAAAGGTTATGTTTTTTAATTTATATTGACTAGTTACTTACGTTTTGACCAAATCTCGTGCATAGGTTGCCCTTTACTATTGTTGCCTGTATGTTGCCAATCATTCCCATTAAGTTTATAGTTGAAGTTGAGCGAAGCACCTACTCTTGAATTGTCTTTAGAGAAAAATTCTATCTGTTCGGTGTACACTCCATCCTTAGAACTATAACTCCCTCCGCCAGTACCAGAAAATCTAAAAGATTCTGTATCGTAGGCAATCCATTGAAATGTACCATCTTTTAAAAATTTCAATGTTTTTCTTGAGCTTTCTTCTCCACGTCTTTCTCGACCTGTATCAGGGCCTCTTGTTGCAAAAAGCCATTCTCCATCTAAATCTTGAGTTTTAGTTGCAATAGGTTCTAATGTCAATTCTTCAAACCAGTTCAATTGCAGTTTTTCTCCAATCATTTTTACCGGTATACTTAGCTGCCTAATAGAATCTTGTTCGTAATTAGAATTAAATTCAAGTAAAACGACCAATAGGGTAGTATCATTGGTCGTTTCTATTTTAGCAAAACCACCGACAGTTTTTATGAAATTGGCTGGGTCATTTTCATAAGCGGTATAGATAAAATAATCCCCATGTAATTTAATTTGATGTATTCTTTTTGTATTAGTATTTTCTAGCGTGTCGACGTAAATTCCATCAGAAATCTGACTATTTGCCTTAAAATTGGCCGTGAAAAACAATAAAGTAAGTAATGAGTAGCTCAATATGGTATAATTTCTCTTTTTTTTCATTGCTTTTAGTGTTTTTAATGTGCTAAAAATAAAATAGTTACATCGTATTTGAAAGCATTTATATATATTTAATACAACAATAAAGTAGCTCGTCGTAAAAAAAATGAAAAACCTTGTTTTTTCATTTTTTTTGATTTCATTTGTTCTATCCTAATACACTACTAAAGGTGTTATAGATTTCAAGCTTTTAGCTGAAGATTATGAGTGATTTTTTTATGTTTAGATTTGAGGGTAGTTGGAAACTTTTTCAACAGATAGCGAATAACATTGGTTTTCCATTGTTTAATATTACTTCCCATCATTTTTCAACAATCATGCAGAGTCAGCATGATTATTTCTTCATTCCTACTACACAAAAACAAATTCTAGTTTGAATTTATATTAGATGTTTATGTTTTCTTAACTTTCAAACTATAGGCTAGTTATTATATTTATAAAAAATCAAAATTCATTATAATTCAATTTCATGAATACCAAATACATTGATCTTATTGATCAAACTTATTATTTCCCCCAAGAAGAGTTTAGTTTAGATGGCGAACATTTGCAATTTCATGGTATTCCTTTACATGATTTAGTGCAGGAATATGGTAGTCCTTTAAAATTCACCTATTTACCTAAAATTTCTGAGAATATTTTAAGAGCCAAAAACTGGTTTGCGAATGCCATAGAAAAGAATGATTACAAGGGTAAATATCATTATTGTTATTGTACAAAGAGCTCTCATTTTCAACATGTAATGCACGAGGCTTTAAAAAACGATATTCATATGGAAACTTCGTCTGCCTTTGATATCAATATTATTGAGAAGCTAAAAGCAGATGGTAAATTAACCGATAAAAATTATATAATCTGTAATGGATTTAAGCGCGAAAAATACATTGATAATATTGCAAGGTTAATAAATAACGGTCATCAAAATTGTATTCCAATTATTGATAATTACGAAGAAATAGATTTATTGACTGAAGCTATTGATGACACCTTTAAAGTAGGTATTCGAATTGCGTCTGAAGAAGAGCCTAAATTTGAATTCTATACATCTCGATTAGGTATAGGTTATAAAAATATTGTTCCATTTTATGAAAATCAAATAAGGGACAATGATAAGATCGAGCTAAAAATGCTTCACTTTTTTATTAATACAGGTATTCGTGATAATGCTTACTATTGGAACGAATTAGTAAAATGCCTTAAGGTGTATGTTCGTTTAAAGAAAATTTGCCCTTCATTAGATAGTTTAAATATTGGTGGAGGTTTTCCAATTAAAAATTCTTTGCAATTTGATTATGACTATCAATATATGATAGATGAAATATTAAATCAGATTAGTATTTCATGTAATGAGGCAGATGTACCTGTACCGCATATTTTCACCGAATTCGGAAGTTTTACAGTAGGTGAGAGCGGTGGTGCTATTTATGAAATCTTGTATCAGAAACAACAAAATGATCGTGAAAAGTGGAACATGATTGATTCATCTTTTATTACCACGTTACCAGATACTTGGGCGATTAATAAAAGATTTATCATGCTGCCAATAAATCGTTGGAATGACGAATACGAACGAGTACTTTTAGGAGGTCTTACTTGTGATAGTGATGACTATTATAATAGTGAACAGAATATGAATGCCATTTATCTGCCAAAATATAAAAGAGAAAAACCTTTGTATATAGGGTTTTTTAATACTGGTGCTTACCAAGAATCAATTGGTGGTTATGGTGGGTTACAGCATTGCCTTATTCCTCAACCAAAACATATTTTGATAGATAAGGATGAAAATGGTAATTTCACGTTCAAGCTCTTTAAAGGGCAGCAAAAAGCAGAGGACCTTTTAGGTATATTGGGGTATGATGTAGATGCTTCTAATGAATAAAAATAAGTTGGTCTTAAAGACCGATAAATACAGAATTACGTATATAAAATTGAAAAATTTTCTAAAAAACCACTTAACAATAGCTGAAATATCATGAGTACATCTAAGAATTATGCCGGTATTGCCGATGAATTCGCCCAACTAGAAAAATCCAAAATTATCTTGATTCCTGTTCCTTATGATGGAACCAGTACTTGGGGTAAAGGAGCGGACAAAGGTCCAGAAGCTTTTTTAGAGGCATCTGAAAACATGGAATTGTATGATATTGAAACCGATTCTGAAGTTTACAAGCAAGGAATTCATTTAACTGACCCCATAACTGAAAATAGTTCGCCCGAGGCAATGGTTAATGAGGTGCATGCGATCACTAAAGACTTTATTAAACGTAATAAGTTTGTTACATTATTTGGTGGCGAACATTCTATGTCCATTGGTTCTATTCGTGCCTTTAATGAATGTTTTGATAATCTTACCGTGCTACAAATTGATGCACATGCAGATTTGAGAGAGTCATATGAAGGTACAAAGTATAATCATGCCTGTGCGGTTTATGAAGCTAACCAGACCACAAATTTGGTTCAGGTAGGTATTCGCTCTATGGATGCGATTGAAAGGACATTAATGGATGAAGAAAAGACATTCTTTGCTCATGATATGGTAAATGATGAATATTGGACCGACAAGGTGATAGAAGCCATGACCGAAAATGTTTTTATAACATTAGATCTTGATGCATTCGATCCTTCTATTATGCCTTCTACAGGAACTCCTGAGCCAGGCGGATTACTTTGGTACGAGACTTTAGAGTTTTTAAAGCAAGTTTTCGAAGATAAGAATGTTGTTGGATTTGATATTGTTGAACTTTGCCCGAATAAAAATGATAAATCATCAGATTTCTTAGCAGCAAAATTATATTACAAGATGTTGAGTTATAAATTCGCTGGTCAAGATATAGATCAAGAATATGATAATTCATTCGACATAGACTATAAGGCAAATACGAATTCAAAATTTGAAGATGACGAAGACTAAAGGTGCAATTACCAATTTTATAGAAAAGTACTATTTGCATTTCAATGCTGCAGCTTTGGTTGATGCTGCCAAAGGATATGAAGTGCAACTAAATAATGGAGCTAAAATGCTAGTTTCATTAGCGGGCGCAATGTCAACAGCAGAGTTAGGTAAAATTTTCGCAGAGGTTATTCGTCAAGATAAGGTTCAGATTATATCTTGTACTGGCGCTAATCTTGAAGAAGATATTATGAACTTGGTGGCACATTCTCATTACAAACGCGTTCCGAATTATAGAGATTTAACACCGCAAGATGAATGGGATTTGTTGGAGAAAGGTTTAAATAGAGTTACCGATACCTGTATTCCTGAAGAGGAAGCTTTTAGAAGATTGCAAGAACATATCTTCAAAATATGGAAAGATGCAGATGACAAAGGTGAGCGTTTTTTGCCTCATGAATTCATGTACAAAATGTTGCTTTCTGGAGTGTTAGAGGAATATTACGAAATAGACCTTAAAGATTCTTGGATGTATGCTGCTGCAGAGAAAAACCTACCTATTATTTGCCCAGGTTGGGAAGATAGTACTATGGGTAATATTTTTGCTTCTTATGTTATGAAAGGTGAGTTAAAGGCCAGTACTATGAAATCGGGTATTGAGTATATGACTTTCTTGGCCGATTGGTATACCGACAATTCTAAAAACGGAATCGGATTCTTCCAAATTGGCGGTGGTATTGCAGGCGATTTTCCAATATGTGTAGTGCCAATGTT
>CAXBIJ010000054.1:0-14549 GCA_963975675.1 uncultured Maribacter sp.
AGTCTTTGCTTATTGCATCAGAAGTTGTCGTATTTGCAGGAGCTTCTTTGTAGTTGAGGACTTTGTTTTTTACAGATACCCCTTTAACGAATTGCCATATATAATTGCTAAATGTGCCAAATTCTTTTTGAACATCAATATATGCTTGTGCATTACTTACGGTAGCACGAACCTTTAGTTTATTACGAATAATGCCTTCATCTTGTAATAAATCTAGAATCTTAGTTTCCGGGTATTTTGCAATTTTCTTATAATCGAAATTATCAAATGCTGTTCTAAAATTTTCACGCCTGCGTAGAATTGTAATCCAACTTAATCCTGCTTGAAATGTTTCTAAAACTAAAAATTCAAATAGTAATTCGTCATCTTTAACGGGTACACCCCATTCTTCATCATGATACGCTTCGTAAAGTGAATCACCCTTGCACCAACCGCAGCGATGTTTTTCCATAATTTAAAAGTACTATATATTGCAGTAAGGTCAAATTAAATTAAAATAACAATTTCTAAACTTTGGCTGTTTGATTACGTAAGGTTTGGGTCTGTTCTGCATCCATATAAATAATTGGTACAGCATAAAGCATAGGCATATTTTCTGGATAAGTGACTCTAAGCATTTGATTAATAGTACTAAATAATAAAGCCTTCGTCTTACCTTCTATAATTGTTTGTTTTTCATACTCTACTTTACCTGTAACTATATTTTTGCTAAATACTTTTTTTGTTGAAATACTTGCGCTATATATTAAATCTTGAGCTAAAAGTAATTTAGCTATCTCTTTAGCGTGCTTTTTATTTTTCGCTATGATGTATCCTAAAATCATATTTTAAATATTTGGACGACATTTTAGGTGTATCAGTTAATGTTATTTTAGGGTGCATTAATTTGCAAAAAAAACTAAATGGTCTCTAGTAAAAAGTACCATTAAGATTTTCAATAATATCTATTTATTAAGTCAAGATTTCTGACTAGAGTTTAATTGCTTTAGCTCTTTATCGTTTAACGCGCTTTTTAGGTTGGCATTCACATAAGAAAATAGATTAAAAAATTTTTTGCCGTTTAAAGGGATGAGTCTAGCAATAGATTCTTCTGTTATGGATTCAATTTGTACATGCATTCCATTTAAGCCTTTGTAGTTGGCAATTGAACCGCGTTTAATGATAAAGTTGGGCTTGGGAAAATGGAGATATTGAAATGGAGTGTTTGAATCTTTATTTATATATAATATATCGCCAGGTTTCAAATCACTGATTTCGTTTTGGCTAAAACTGCTATATGAGAACATTAAAAATGCAAGCAGTACAATTGTATTTTTCATAATACTTCATTTAAAGGGTTACATGTTTTTCTATTACATCGAAAATAGTCAAAAATTTAAAATAGAAAAGTAATGCTTTCGTTAAAAAATGTTAAACTATCATAATATGATAGTAATACTATTATATTTGCAACTGATTAAAATATTGCGTTTTTATGGATAGGTTATTACAAGGGGTTCAGATTAGAATCAACGACAAGTTGTTTCTAAAAGACCCTGAATCATCAGAGCTAGGTAAAAAAATCATTGAAATAAGTATTCAAATGATTAATGAGATGGGGTCGGAGAGTTTCACCTTTAAAAAGTTAGGTCAGAGTATTGGTTCAAACGAAAGCTCTATTTACCGGTATTTCGAAAATAAACACAAACTCTTATTGTATTTAGCCTCGTGGTATTGGAGTTGGTTAGAATATCAGCTGGTTTTCGCTACCAATAGCATAAAAAATCCAAAAGAAAAATTATTAGAATCGATTTTGATAATTACAAGAGAGATTAAAGAGGATTCTGCTTTTTCTCATATTAATGAGGTGTTGTTGAATAAGATTGTAATTAATGAATATTCAAAATCATATTTGACTAAAGAGGTCGATGAAGAAAATAAGGAAGGATATTTCGTTATTTATAAAAGGCTCGTAAGTAGGCTGCGTGACATGATTAAAGAGGTTAACCCTGGGTATGTATACCCATCTAGTTTGGCTAGTACCATCTTAGAGAGTGGTTTACATCAACATTTTTTAAAAGATCATTTTTCATCACTCACAGATTGTAATGATAATGTAACACCTACGGAATACTTGACTCATCTTGTTTTCAATACGCTAAATCAAAATTTAAATGAGTAAAAATATATTAACCTCATGGCAACGTTTCATTGGGTTGCTTAAGCTTGATAAAAGAGATATTTTTCAAGTTTTTTATTACGCCATTTTTGCAGGTGTTGTGAACTTATCACTTCCATTAGGTATACAAGCAATCATCAATTTAATGCAAGGGGCTCAAATAAGCACTTCGTGGATTGTTCTTGTGATTCTGGTAACATTAGGGGTGGCTTTTGTGGGGATACTTCAGTTGATGCAGATTAGGATTATCGAAAATGTTCAACAAAAGATATTTACTAGGTCTTCATTTGAATTTGCGTATAGATTTCCTAAAATTAAAATGAGTGAGCTTCATAACTATTATCCTCCAGAATTGGCTAATAGGTTTTTTGATACCTTGACTATACAAAAATCATTATCAAAAGTTTTGATAGATTTCCCAGCTGCTTTATTGCAAATTATCTTCGGGTTATTATTACTGTCGTTTTATCATCCATTTTTTATTGTGTATGGTATTCTTCTTCTCTTATTAATATATGTGGTATTTAAGTTTACTGCCCAAAGAGGTTTAGATACAAGCTTAGATGAATCTAAAAGCAAATACAAAGTTGCACATTGGTTACAAGAGGTTGCACGTTCAATAGTTAGTTTTAAACTTTCGGGAAAAACCTCTCACGCATTAGACAAAAATGATACGTTGGTCGTTGGGTATTTGAATGCAAGGGAAGGTCATTTCAGGGTACTAGTACTTCAATTTATTCAAATGATTGGCTTTAAGGTTCTAGTTACTGGCGGACTTTTGCTAATTGGTGGATTGTTAGTTTTAAATCAAGAGATGAATATAGGTCAGTTTGTAGCTGCTGAAATTATCATTTTATTAGTAATAAATTCTGTTGAAAAACTAATTCTGGGCTTAGAGACATTTTATGATTTATTGACTTCATTAGAGAAAATGGGTCAGGTGGTCGATAAGGAATTAGAGCCACAAGAAGGAGAAAAACCATTTACAGAAAACCAATCTTTTACAATTGAGCTTAGTGATATTTCTTATAGTGTTCCAGAGCCGAAAAGAGAAATCATTTCAAATCTAGATTTAAAGATTACGCCAAATTGTACCATTTTATTAAGAGGAAAGAGTGGTTCTGGTAAAAATACTTTATTAAGAATTATTGCAGGAATATTGGAGCCAGATAGTGGTGGTGTTTATGTAAATGGAGTTTCTTTGAAAGGAATGAACTTAAACTATTACCGGTCTCATTTAGGTCAGTCTTTACCTGAAGAATCACCTTTTGAAGGTACAATATTGAATAATATAACCTTTGGGGATAAGGATACAACAATTGAGCAAGTGTATTGGGCTTTAGATAAAGTAGGACTTACCGAGTTTGTGAAAAAACAACCCGATGGATTGAATACAGTACTATATCCTGAGGGAAAACAAATACCTTATGCCATTTCAAAGAAAATTGTGTTAGCAAGAAGTATTGTAAGAAAGCCTAAGCTACTTATTCTAAAGGATCCACTGGATCAATTTAATACTGAGGAAGCTGACAGAATTTTAAATTTTTTAAGTGATTCATCTAACGGGTGGGCGCTTTTAGTTGTGAGTGAAAATGATAAGTGGATTAAAAAGTGTTCGCGAATCATCACAATGGATAAAGGAAGAATTGTAAACGAAATAGAGGGGAAAGATGCTTAATATATCGCATAATAAACTAAATGAAAAGGTTTCCATTGAGCGTTTTAAATCCGTTCAAAAAGTTAACCATCAAAGGCATTATAAGCACTTTAACCGATTTTTATTTGCTTTTGCAATGGTAGGTGTTATTGTCTTGTTTTTGCCATGGACACAAACAATAAATTCAAGAGGGTTCTTGACCACTTTAACCCCAGGGCAACGACCACAAACGATTCAATCTCAAATACCTGGTAGAATAGAGCAATGGTTTGTTAGAGAAGGCGATTATGTTGAAAAGGGTGATACTATTCTATTTATATCAGAAATTAAGTCAGAATATTTTGACCCTAATTTAGTCGCGCGTACAGGTGAACAACTGAAATCAAAAAGTTCATCAGTAGTGTCTTATGGCGATAAGGTAAAGTCATTAGATAATCAGGTTGCAGCCCTTTTCAATGAAAAAAGGTTAAAACTTGAGCAGGCAAAAAACAAATTAATGCAATCAAAGCTGAAAGCCCAAAGTGATAGTATTGATTTTGAAGCGGCAAAAACGAATATTAAAATTGCTGAGCGCCAATATGAGCGAACAGCACAATTAGAAAGTGAAGGACTTAAAGCCGTTACCGATGTAGAAGAGAAAAGGTTAAAGCTTCAAGAAACACAAGCTAAATTACTTTCACAGGAAAATAAATTGCTGGCAGCCAAAAATGAGATTATCAATGCTGAGGTTGAAATTAATAGTGTTCAAGCCTCATACACCGATAAAATTTCAAAAGCCCAAAGTGATAAGTTTACGGCAATGTCTAATCAATTTGACTCAGAAGCACAAGTAAGTAAATTAGAGAATGACTACACTAATTACCAAATGCGTAACGAGCTGCGTTATATCAGAGCGCCACAAAATGGGTATATCAATACCGTATTAACTGCAGGTATAGGTGAAACTTTTAAAGAAGGTACGCCATTAGTGGGCATTATGCCAGCAGATTATGATATGGCAGTAGAGACTTTTGTGAGTCCGATTGATTTACCGTTAATTCATTTGGGTGAAAAAGTAAGAATTCAATTCGATGGTTGGCCTGCGATAATATTTAGTGGTTGGCCAAATGTTTCTTATGGTACCTATGCAGGTGAGGTTGTAGCAATTGAAACATTTATAAATCCGAATGGAAAGTATAGAGTATTATTATCGCCTGAAGAAGGAGATCAGCCTTGGCCCAGTGCCTTACGTGTAGGTTCTGGTGCTAATACCATTGCGTTATTAGAAGATGTGCCTATTTGGTACGAATTATGGAGGCAGTTAAATGGCTTTCCGCCCAATTATTACCAGCCAGAAGGGGCTCAAGGTAAACCTGTAAAGAAATAGAGATGCGAAAAATTATTTTTCTGTATTGTTTTTTTATCGGTTTAATGGCCAATGCTCAAAACACCGATACCATACAATTGAATTTTAGGGAATATTTGGGGTATGTGAAAAAGTATCATCCTATAGCCAAACAAGCTGAGATGGTTTTGAGTATAGGCCAAGCAAATCTTATGAAGGCAAGAGGTGGTTTTGACCCAAAAGTTGCATTCGATTATTCCACCAAAGAATTTAAGGGAACAGAATATTACGATTTACTCAACACAACTTTTAAAATACCAACATGGTACGGTATTGAGTTTAAAGGAAACTTTGAGCAATACTCGGGTGAATATGTTAATGCCGAGCGTAATATCCCTGATGAAGGGCTGTATAGTGCAGGCGTGTCACTTTCATTAGGACGCGGTTCATGGCTGAATGATAGAATGGCCACTGTTAAAAAAGCAAAATTCTTTAGAGAACAATCTAAGGCCGATAGGGATCTATTAGTAAATCAAATATTGTTCGATGCCTCTTTGGCATATTTTAATTGGTTGCAAGCATATCGTAACAGTCTAGTTTTTGATGATTTTTTGAAAAATGCAAAAGTTAGGCTTAAGGGTGTTAATCGCAGTGCTGCGGCAGGTGAAATTGCTGCAATTGATACGGTAGAAGCCAAGATAGCTGTACAGAATAGAGCATTAGAAATGGAACAGGCCAAAGTGTCTTTACAGAATGCTAGGCAAGAACTTTCTAACTATCTATGGATGGGAGACAATATCCCCATGGAGCTACAATCTCAAGTAGTGCCAGATTTGATGTTAGATACTGAGATTGACCAATCATTAGAAATTTTAGGTAAACCGTTAGATAGTTTTTCTCTCGAAAATCATCCTAAGTTAAAATCATTAGGATTTAAGATAGATGGTTTGGGTGTAGACAAACGTTTAAAGACCAATAGGTTATTGCCTAGAATAGATGTAGAGTATAATTTTATCACCGATTCACCAGACAGTTTTGATTCTTTTGAAACTCAGAACTATAAAGGCGGTTTAAATTTTGAATTACCACTTTTTTTGCGAAAAGAACGAGGAGATTTAAAATTGGCAAAATTGAAATTGAGAGATGCAGAATTTGAGTTAGACAATGCTGAGGTTCAGATTCAGAATAAAATAATAGCTATTTATAATGAATTGGATTCTTTCGAAAATCAGAATGTTTTGATTGATGATATTGTTTCTAGTTATGCTGCTTTATTAGCTGCAGAGGAAAGAAAATTTAGCTTCGGAGAAAGTTCTCTTTTCTTAATTAATTCCAGGGAAAGTAAATTAATTGATGCTGTTTTAAAGCAAAATCAAGTGGAGAATAAATTCTTTACCGCTAAAGCTAAGCTATTCAACAGTTTGGCTGTCAATCCTCAGAATTTGTAAATAATCAAAGAAACTAATTTATGCAACCATATAAGGTAATTGAGCAAGTAGACTATAAGTTACTTGCTAAGGATACTTTTTTCATTGTCACAGGTATTTTTGCCGCTGCTTTTGGTTTAGAGAGTTTTTTGTTTCCAAATAGTTTTATTGATGGGGGTGCTACAGGTATTTCTCTCTTGATTGCTGAAACTGCAGATATACCGTTATATATATTAATAATCTTAGTGAATATTCCCTTTGTGTTTTTGGGCTATAAAGTGATAGGAAAAATATTTGCTATAAAAACTGGCTTGGCGATTATAGGTCTCGCTTTGGTTCTCGCTTTTGTGAAATTTCCTGAGGTAACTCAAGATAAACTTTTAGTATCTGTATTTGGTGGTTTCTTTCTTGGTGCAGGAATTGGATTATCAGTTAGAGGAGGTAGCGTGCTTGATGGCACTGAAGTTTTGGCAATTTATCTAAGCCGTAAATTGGGTACCACCATTGGCGATATTATCATATTAGTTAATATTCTAGTTTTTTCAGCAGCCGCTTATATGTTGTCTTTAGAAACAGTTTTGTATTCTATGCTGACATATTTATCAGCATCTAAAACCTTAGATTTTGTTATTGAAGGTATTGAAGAATATACAGGAGTAACCATCATATCTGACTCTAGCGAGGAGATAAGGCAAATGATAATTGACAAACTAGGTCGTGGATTAACCATTTATAAAGCTAAAGGGGGCTATGGTAAGCAGGGAGTTCATAAAGAATATGATGTGATATATACCGTGATAACTCGTTTAGAAATTCGCCGTCTTAATATTGAAATCAATAAAATAGACCCAAAAGCTTTCGTAGTTATGGGTAAAATTAACGATACTCGTGGTGGAATGATAAAGAAGCGGTCTTTGTAAGGTTTTTATATTAATACTACTAATGGCCTCGTTTAGTATAAATAACCAGTAATAGTAAGATTAATGGATAAAGTGATTGAGCAAAGTTTAAAGAATAGTTATACCTATCTAGAATATAGAAAATTGGTTTCTGATTTATCAGAAAGGGGAGAATCAACAGGCCCTTTACAAACAGAAGAATTGGCGCAATACACCCAGTTAAATAATAGTCGCATGCGTAGGTGGGACAAAACCTTAAAATTTAACGAAGAGGCTGTTGCGAAAATAAAATCGATAAAACAAAAAACTGAATGGGTAGTGTTAACTGAAAGTTGGTGTGGAGATGCTTCTCCGGCAATACCTGTTATGTATAAAATAACTGAATTAAACCCTAATATCTCTTTATCACTAATTCTTAGGGATGAAAATTTAGAGGTTATGAATCAGTTTCTCACGAATGGTTCTATGTCTATCCCAAAATTAATTGCAATTGATGAAGAAGAAGTTGTTGTTTCAACTTGGGGCCCAAGATCAATAAATGCCACAAAATTAGTTGAAGCATATAAAGCAGAGCACGGTAAACTGAGTCCAGAATTTAAACAAGACCTACAAGTTTTTTACAATAAAGATAAAGGGCAAAGTGTGTTAGAAGATTTACTGCAATTACTTCCCTTGAAATAGGTAAGTTATTGTGCCTTTTTGAGACTCTTTTTCAGAAGAATTGAATCTTGCCATAAGGGCATAGGCTATAGCATTCTCTACAAGACACCCATTAGAAGTGTCAGAACTGTGTTCGTTGAAATCGGCTTCTGTTACATAGCCTAAAGTATTCACTTCTATATTGATAACGACCTTGCCACCTTCAATGCATGTGTAAATTGGTGGAGGTAGTTTGTAGTTATTTCTGTCTACCAAAGAATAGGATACCGACGTTCTTCTAGCTGCAAGATTATTAGTAAACTCTTTCTTTTGAGCCTCTTTTTCGCCTAGAAGTTGTTTTTTTTCTTCTCTTTTTTTTGCTAAGGCTTTCACTCTTTCAGCATACCCTGAGTCATAAATCTCATTTTCTGAAGGATCACCATCGCTCATTTCACTACGTTCCTCCATTAATTCCTCTAAGGTTTGTAATGGCTCAGGATTACCATAACTAGGTTTGGCAGTTTCATTGAATGCCAAATGGCTTTTAATAGGGTCGGCATTTGCAAGTTCTTCTTTGGTTTTTTCTTCCTCTAAAATTTCTTCCAAAATTTCAGTATCCATTACCATCTCAACCACATAATCATCTTCGGTCACTTTTTGGCCACCCAAATGAATGTTATACATTACCAACACCACAATAGACATGCTAAAGAAGGTGATTAGTAATGATAATTGTTGTTGATTCAGATTCATGGTTATATAACCTTAATAATACTAAAATATTTTAGGGAATCGATATAACGTAAACTTTTGTTTCTTTATTCGTTTACTTGAGGCCCTAATAAAGTATTTGCAAAGACCAAAGGGTCTTCGGCTATATCTACGTTAAAATCACCTATTTTGGTTCTTCTAAGCGAAGTTAAATGTGCTCCAGAATTAAGCGCTTTTCCAAAATCATTGGCAATAGAACGTATATAAGTACCCTTGCTACAAGCAATTCTAAAGTGAATATTTAGGTTGTCGACTTTAGTAATTTCAAAAGCTCGTACTGAAACTTTTCTTTTCGGAATATCTATAGCTTTACCTTCACGTGCGAATTCATATAATCGCTTTCCATCTTTTTTTAAGGCAGAAAAAACTGGCGGGGCTTGTTCTATTTCACCAATAAATTGAGTGGTAGTTTTTTGAATTAATTCTGGAGTAATATGATTTGTTGAGAATGTCTCGTTTACTTCTGTTTCTAAATCATAAGAGGGCGTAGTAGCGCCCAATGTAAATACGCCTGTATATTCTTTTTCTTGACCTTGATACTCTGTTATTTTCTTTGTGAATTTACCGGTGCAAATGACTAACAACCCAGTAGCTAATGGGTCTAGAGTTCCTGCATGGCCAATTTTAAATTTCTTTAAGTTGAACTTTTTTCTAATCGCCCATTTTAATTTATTCACTGCTTGAAATGATGACCAACCCAAGGGCTTGTCAATCAATAATAATTGACCATTTAAAAATTCTTCTTTGGTCAAATTTTTCATGATTCTGGGGGTTTAAATACTTCTTACGGATAGGTAAATCCGTAAATAATAGAAATTAGGCCAATAATAAGGCAGTAGATGGCAAAATAGGACAGTTTGCTTTTTCGCACCAATGTAATCATCCAGGTACAAGCAACTAATCCGGCAATAAATGAGGCAATAAAACCTGCTCCCATAGCGATGTTGTTCTCTCCGTCAAAGTTTAATTCACCGCTCATAAGGTCTTTGGCTATTTTCCCAAAAATTAAAGGAACTACCATTAAAAAAGAGAATCTAGCTGCTTTAGATTTATCAACTCCTAATAGAACAGAGGTTGATATAGTGGCGCCACTACGAGAAATGCCTGGTAACATTGCTATTGCTTGTGATATACCGACAAGAAAAGCATTGCCCAAACTTACTTTTTTATCTGTGTCCTTTGCTTTATCTGCAAAATAGAGAAGTACGGCTGTAATAATTAACATGAATCCTACAAACCTAACATTTCCTCCAAAGAACGATTCTAATTGCTTTTCAAAAAATAGCCCTACAAATACAGCAGGAAGCATTGAAATAATAATTTTTACCGAAAACTGACTTTCTTCGTTCCATTTAAATTGTAATAAACCTCTGATAATTTCCCAGATGTCTTTTCTGAAAACAACGATGGTACTTAATGCTGTTGCAAAATGTAATACCACGGTAAATAACAAACTTTCTTCTTGAACTAAATCGTCGCCTAAAATGGCTTTTCCTAATTCTAAATGACCACTTGATGAAACTGGAAGAAACTCGGTTAATCCTTGAATAATTCCGAGTATAATAGCATCTAATGTATCCAATTATGCTTTCTTTTTGTGTGGGTTTAATAAAATGGCATAGATTTCAATTCCTAGCCCAATCAGCACCAACGTAGGAGCTAATCGAATTCTTCTAAAGTTGTAAATTTCGGGGTTAAAAACATTAGGGTCGTCACTGCCGCCACCACTCATTAGTATGAAACCTAAGGCGATAAAGGCAAGTCCTATAAACATGAAAGTATAATTCTTCTTCTGAAAAATAAACTCTTGCTTGGTTTGCTGTTCTACTTTATTGTTTTTACTCATGGCGCAAATTTAATAATATAATTCGTCGGTTCTAAGATTTAGAAAGCGTTGGGTAGCAAAATAGGTGCTAATGAACGAAATAAGTATGCCCAAAAGAAAAACACTAACAAATAATATGACTAAAATATAAGGCTCATCAAACAGCCCTAAATCTTGAAAATTGGTATTTACGTAATAAACTACAACACCAATAGCTAATAATGCTATGGCGGCGCCAATCATTCCCAATTTAATATTCTGCCATATAAATGGCCTTCTAATAAAAGTTTTGGTAGCTCCTACCATTTGCATGGTTTTAATAATAAATCGCTTAGAGTATATCGAAAGTCGAATAGAGCTGTTAATTAATAAAACGGCAATAAAAGTAAATATGGCACTTGCAACCAAAATCCAAAAACCAATTGTTTCTACACTTTTAGCAACCATGCCAACTAATACCTTATCATAACTTACTTCGTCAACAAACCCTTTTTCTGAGAGGGTGGCGGCTATTTCTTCTACCTTTTCTGCAGTTACAAAATCTGCATTCAATTTTACGTCAATGGAGTTTTTAAGCGGATTATATCCTAAATAATCTACGAAATCTTCCCCTATTTCCTCGCTATGTTGCTTAGCTGCCTCTTCTTTAGAGACGTAGGTAGATGATTTGGTATATTCAGACATCGCGAGTGTCTTTTGTAATTGTTCTATTTCTATTTCTTTGGTGTTTTCCTTTAAAAATACCGAAATCGTAATTTGTTCTTTAGACCGGTCGGCCATTTTTTTGGTATTCAACACCAATAATCCTAAAATTCCTAATAGGAATAAGACCAAAGCAATACTTAGCACCACAGAAAAATAAGAGGAGATGAGTTTGCGTCTTTGATAATTTTCGAAAGAGTTTGCCATATAGCACTTAAAAGTGCAGTAAAAATAGCAAAGTAAAGTTAAATGGAACTTAAAATTTTATACCGTTATCGTTTCAGGCTAAAGTGACCTTTAAATTGTGCAGAATCAGCCTCAATAAGATACCAGTAATCATCTGTAGGTAATTGGTTTCCTTGAAAAGAACCATCCCATGAAGGCGAATTTGAATTTCCGAATTTGAGTAACTTACCGTATCGGTCAAAAATGGAGAAAGACACATTGCTAAAAATTTCTAATCCTTCAGGTTCAAATAGGTCATTAACGCTATCACCATTAGGAGTGAAAAATTTGGGGATAACCAGATGGAAAAAAGATTGAGTAACCACGCCACAATCAGAGGTGTCTTGAACATAAATTGTGTAAAGTCCGCCTTCTACAGCTTCAAAAATTGAGCTGGTTTGAAAATTAAATCCATCTAAAGAAAATTCAAAATTTCCATCATTGCTTGTCGAAACGATTATTGATGGCCCGTCGGATAAAATAGTGTCGATACGAGGAATATCTATTTGTTCTAATAATATTGTTTTTGTTGCAGAGCAACCGTTTACATCAGTTAAAATTACAGTATACGTACCTTGTTCGCCAACTGTAATTTCTTTTGTCGTTGCACCCGTGCTCCATTCATAAGAGACATTGTCTAAATCTGCACTAAGTACTATAGTAGAGTCTTCACAAAATTCAATTAACTCATCTTGCACAGTAGGTGGCAGGTTTACAGTTAATGTAACTGGTGTTCTTGAAAGTGAAGCACATTCTATTTCTAGAGAATTCGCTTCTGCATAGTAGGTACCTGCGGTGGAAGTTTCAAAATTGTTGTTTGCTTCTAAAAGTAAATTACCATTTGTTGGGGCATCAAACCAGTTAATGGTATACGAGTTTTCTATTGAAGCCGATAATATACCAACTTCACCTTCGCATATAGTAATATCACCATTATTTAAAGGTGCATTCGGAATGGGTAAAACAATGATGTCAAAAACATCAGAAACTACGTTGCATAAATCATTATTGACATTAATAAGGTCTTCAGCAATTTTGACTCTGAAATACGTGGTGGTAGTTATTGTTGGAGTAGAAAGTGTATTACTGTTTTCATTGGCTATATCCGTCCATATTTGTTGGTCGGTACTTTGCTGCCATTGATATGCATGAGTGCTGAAAATTGAATTATCGGGCGTTGCTATGATAGTTCTTGAAACTGCACCTTGGTCTTCACAAACGATAAGGCTACTTTCATCTGAAGATGTACCTACGGTAATATTATCACCACAAGATTTAAAAACGATATCGTCAATAGCTAGGTCATTTCCACACCCACCGTTACTATTGTTCCTCATCTTGAGAATCACAGACGTTTGGCCAGGTTCAGTCTTGAAAACCAATGCATATTGCTGCCATTCGGCACCTGAGCTCACGAAAATACTACCGGTATCTCCTTGGGCAAGTAATATGGTATCTGTTTCATCCCAAATTTGAAATCGAACATTTACAGGTATACTGGCGCCTTCGCAACTGTTCAGCGACTGAAGGTTGATTAACCACGATGAAAACTCATAGCTTGTGTTCTCACATAAACCAGCTACTTGTCGTTGATAAAATTCACCTGCCGTGAAACTAGCGTTTACTATAAAAGATTTACCATTTGTATCACCTGGTGTATGGTCTTGAATAGAAATCCAATCGAAGTAGTTTGTAGTACTAGAAATTGTATAATCACCATCATTAGGGGTGCCTGTAGTAAAATTGTAACTCGTAGTCCCTGGTGGGAGTGCAGGACCATCTGTAGTGCCAGACCCAAAATCTTCAGTAAAAATTGGGTCACCAGAGTTACCACCACAGAAACCTAATTGTGCAGAAAGATCTGTTGAACCGATGCAGAGTAGGAAAAAGCAAAAGTAGAATGATTTGGAATGCATAATTTTCACGAATCTAATATACCAATTTTAGATAAGAGGGTATGATTTTGATTGCTTTCAAGAACAAAACCTGTTAATCGTCAATATCTTTTTAACTTTCATCGATTCGACCTATTTTTGCCCCTTATCGCAAAGAAGCAACTATCATGCAATACAATTTCAACGAAATTGAGGCCAAATGGCAAAAGTACTGGGCAGAAAACCAAACATTCAAAGCAGAAAACGACTCTGATAAAGAGAAATTTTATGTACTAGATATGTTTCCTTACCCTTCGGGGGCGGGGCTGCATGTTGGGCATCCATTGGGTTATATTGCTAGTGATATCTATGCGCGATATAAAAGACACAAAGGTTTTAATGTGTTGCATCCGCAAGGGTATGATTCTTTCGGGCTCCCGGCAGAGCAATATGCGATACAAACAGGTCAACATCCTGCGGTAACTACGGCGGCGAATATTAAGACCTATAGAAGGCAATTAGATCAATTAGGTTTTTCGTTTGATTGGAGCCGAGAAGTGCGTACCTCTAGTCCTGAATATTATAAATGGACGCAGTGGATATTTATCCAAATCTTTAATTCTTGGTATAATAAAGATGCTGATAGAGCAGAAGATATAGAGTCGCTTATTTCTATTTTTAATACGGATGGAAATGCTACCGTAAATGCAGTATGCGATGATGCTATTGAAGTGTTTTCAGCGGATGAATGGAAGGCTTTTTCAGCGGCTAAAAAACAAGAGATTTTATTACAATATAGGCTAACGTATTTGGCGGATACCGAAGTAAATTGGTGTCCGGCATTGGGTACGGTTTTAGCGAACGACGAAATAGTCAACGGCGTTTCAGAACGTGGGGGTCACCCGGTTATTCGTAAAAAAATGACTCAGTGGAGCATGCGAATATCAGCATATGCACAACGTTTGTTAGACGGTTTAACTAAAATTGACTGGCCGCAACCTTTAAAAGATTCACAAACTAATTGGATTGGTAGAAGCGAAGGGGCGTC
>CAXBIJ010000055.1:0-14436 GCA_963975675.1 uncultured Maribacter sp.
AATGGATTCAGCGACTGGTAATAGAATCAATGTTTCCGATTTACCTACAGGATTATATGTTTTGCAAATTCAAGATTTTGACATAAACAAGAGCACAAAATTCTATAAGTATTAATATTACTTTATTCTTCTAGATTGTGTTGTAAATGAAAGTCCTTGTTGGCCGACTGTTGAATTCATTACCCCTTCAAACAAAGGTTCAGGACAGTTTTTTGGTGCTTTCCATTCAAAAATAAAGTTAGAACCAGTGCCACCTTCCACATCCATTTCATCAATTATTATATCAGCAGTTTCTAATGGAGCTAAATAAATAGGATGGTTGAAGTAATTTCTCAAAGGAGTACCATGGGTATCAAAATATTTGAGAATAAATAGAAAGATAGGATTTTCCATATTCCAATGAATCCTTAGCATTTAAGGTAATTTTTCTTTTAGACCAATTTTCAGGATTTATAGAACTGATTTCCTTTTCTTGCATACAACTAAAGAGCGTTATGGCTACCAAGAATAATAGAATGAATTTTTTCATATGTATTTGTTGTTTATAACAAATGGCACTGCTAACAAAATTACATCATTCATGCTATTTTTAGAGTGGTTACAATTCTTTTTAAGTCGTTTTCTTCATAATAGACAGCTTTTACCATGCTACCATCAATATCTTCTTTTGGCGAGGGTATTCCTAGAACATGGGCCATTAGTTTTAATGACGTATAATGTTTGTAGTCTCCAAATTTCCAAAGTTCCATCGTATCTATATGTGGAACCTCCCAAGGTTTTTTGCCAAATAGGTCTAATTTGTTCGGCAAGGAAATACCGTGAATAATCATTCTACGCGCTATATATGGATAATCGAATTCTTTACCATTATGAGCACATAATATGTTTTTAGGATGGTTGAAATGATTATTTAATAATGTTTTGAATTCATTTAATAATTTGTCTTCATCTCCATGAAAAGTGGTCAGCCTGAAGCTTCTATCTTTCCCTTGAAATGTAAAATAGCCTACTGATATACAAATGATTTTACCAAACTCCGCCCAAATTCCTGCACGATCATAAAATTCTTCTGCTGTAAATTCTTCTTTGCGTTGGTATTGAGATTTGTGCGCCCATAATTGTTGTGTCGTATCATCCAATTGGTCAAACGAACTTTTTTCTGGTACCGTTTCAATATCTAAAAAAAGAATATGCTCTAGTTGTATCTTATCTAGCATAGAGATGTAAATTACTATGAAATAGGAATTTAAGATAATTTCTTCAATTCTAAGGCGTATTTAAATCGTTTCAAAATATGGTATCTTTAAGATTGGATATCAATTGCGATGAAATCCTACAATTATATTTAATCTGAATATTCTACATAACTACTTTTAATAATATACATGATATCTGTAATTACAGGTTATAAGCGCCTAATCGTTTTAGTTCTTTTCATCGCGACTCTTTTGTTTTCGTGTAGTAAAGACGATGTTCAAGAAACAGAAAATATTTTAGACATTAATCTTACAATTATAGGCGAAGACGCACAAGAAGTTTACCAATATGACTATGAAAGTGTAAATAATGAAGGAACCCAGATCAATCTTTCTAGTCAATTAGGTATAAATAATAATTATTTAACCCTACGCGAATTTGAGGGGTCGTTGTCATTTTACTCATTTTCAAATAGCGCAATTTCTCTTACTCAAAAGAATTTAGCCACTGGTAGCATTACCTCTTTTCCTAATTTTTATACTATTAGCGCTGAAAGGTCTTTGGTTTGGGGAATTAATGATGGGAACTCGGTTTATTTCGGACTATACAAACCTCTTGGTTCTACTAACTTGACATTACGTGTTGTTTCTTTTGCAGATATGCAAGGTTTTGATATTTCATTAGAGTTTGGAATTGCAAGGTTGTACGAACCTCTATATGATAATGGAAATTTGTTTATTACCTATCTTACTGGTGGTGGAAGTTATAAACTTGTAGTATATAATGCGGATGCTAACGCCGTTGTAAAGACCCTTGAGTTTGGGAAGGAAAAACCTAGCTTTCTTATTACGGACTTGGGGAATTTGGCAGTCTTTATGCAAGATGGCAATGGTAATAGCAATTTAGAAATGTTTGATACTATAAACTTCCTAAGTATCTCTAAATCCGTATTTACAATGGCCCAACCTTTTGAGGCAGGACCTATAAATGGCGCTATTGTTAAAGAAAAATTATATTATCAATATGTATATACCCAACCCTTTGAAATTGAAAACGGACCTGCTGTTTTAGACTTGACTTCTGGCGATAATACGATTTTGGACATTGTGGGTCTGATGAATAAAGTAAATGATGATGAGGGTATAATTATACGGCCGTTATTCGGGCAATATCTTTCAGGTATAAATCTCTTCGCCATTTCATACGCGTTACAAAATGCGGTAGGGGAAGAAATAGGAGGCTTTTTGTTGGTTTCAATAGACGGTAATTTGGTTACACAAAGAAATCTGGAATTCCTTCCAACACATTTTGTTGATTAATCGACTACCGACCATTTAGTCTGTTTTTCAGATGCAAATAGGTTTAAGGTTTTAAAAGAATGGAGATGGAAAACTAACTTTTATCGACGAAAGCACATTTACCTGTTGAGAAAGGAGTTTTTCACTAATAGAACAAACTAAATAGTCTTTTTTATAACTCTTAAAAATTAATGTTTTAGAATAAGCTCTGTTGTTTATGCGGACTTTCATGTTCCAACAACCATTTTTTTCGGTGCAGTCCTCCTGCATAACCGGTAAGAGAACCATCACTACCAATAACTCTATGGCAAGGCACAACAATCCAAAGCGGATTTCTACCATTTGCAGATCCAACTGCTCTAATTGCTTTCGGATCTCCAATCAATTTTGAAAGTTCCATATAAGATGCAGTTCTT
The DNA here is from genome assembly GCA_963975675.1 of uncultured Maribacter sp. Classification (GTDB taxonomy): domain Bacteria; phylum Bacteroidota; class Bacteroidia; order Flavobacteriales; family Flavobacteriaceae; genus Maribacter. The sequence continues at coordinate 2,912 of CAXBIJ010000055.1, forward strand.
CCATAAGGTATGTTTTGTAGTTCTAGCCACACCTTTTTTTGAAATTCTGTACCCTCTGGATTTAGGTCTAATTGAAATTCTGTTCGAATGCCTTCAAAATATTCATTCAGTTGATAAACGGCATCCTCTAATGATTCGGGTATAATATCAGTTAGGGGTTCTTTAGAATCTAATACAATGATAGAGGAAAGGCCTTCAGAGCTGCCAGTTATTTTGGCAATTCCTAAGGGTGTTTTAATAAATGCGACATCCTCCATGGTAATAATTTAGTTTTTATTCGTCTGGTGAAACACTTGGCTTTTCAATAACTCCAGAAGCTTTTGCGCGCACTTCCCAATTTTTTCGAGCTAATACCTGTAAATCTGCGATATTATCGCTCTCATCCATTATTTCTAGACCTAATAAGGTTTCTATAACATCTTCCATAGTTACTATACCACTCACAGAACCATACTCATCTACTACTAGAGCAATAGCTTCACGTTTCTCAATAAGTGTTTCAAACAATGTTGGTATAGGCGTGCTTCTACGAGTCACCAATATTTCGCGCTTAATCTCTTTTAATGGAATTTCCCCATTTTGACTAATCATTTCCTCGAGAACGTTATCCTTCAATACAAATCCGGTAATATTATCCATTTTTTCTGTGTATACAGGAATTCTAGAAAAACGTAGTTTCGGATTATCCTTAAAGAAATCGGCAATAGTTTTCTCATCAGAGGCAATTTTCATAACTGCCCTAGGGGTCATAATGTCTTTTACAAGAATATCTTCAAAGCGTAGTAAATTTTTAATAATTGTAGATTCAGATTTCTCGAACACCCCTTCTTTATGAGCCATATCGGTCATAGCGTGAAAATCTTCTCGACTAAAAACACTTCCATGATGTTTGCCGCCACCGACCATTTTTGTGAAAAGGCGTAATACCCACAGCAGACCTGTGTATTTTAAGCCTAGTACCATAATATTTAAGGTTTTGGCCGAAAAATTAGCAAGTTGTTTCCAATAAGTTGCACCAATTGTTTTAGGAATAATTTCTGATGCAACAAGTATAAGAATTGTCATTAAAGTAGATACCACGCCTACCATAAGGTCTTCTGTAAATTCTATGCCAAAAAACGAACGAGTTTCATTACCATATAATTCGGCATAGGCGGCTTTGGCCTGCACACCTACTAAAATTGCCCCTACTGTGTGGGCAATAGTATTGATGGTGAGTATGGCGATTAACGGCTGGTCTACGTCTTTTTTAAGCGCTTCGAGTGTGTGTGCGTATGCTTTGCCCTCTTTTAATTTCACATTTATAAAAGTAGGAGTGATGCTTAACAATACCGCCTCTAATATGGAGCATAGAAATGAAAAGAAAATAGAAATAAAGGCATAAAATACTAATAGTCCCATAGGATGATTTTAAAAATCGAAGATATCAATAAAATTACTAAGGTTTGTGCTGTTTTGCGTTATCGAATGCCTGATAAAATACTTGTTGAATAGCAGGTCTGATATTGAGGGTATAAATATTTCGATTTTCTCTAGTAGGATAGACCCGATTTGATAGGAATATATAAACTAACTCATGTTCGGGATCTGCCCAAACAAAGGTTCCCGTAAAACCACTATGGCCAAAACTATTTTGACCTACTTCTGGCGCGGGGTAAGCATCTGTAAGGGTAAAATCGCTATTATTCAAGTATGGTTTATCAAAACCTAGCCCTCTTCTGTTTTCGTTCTCTGGATATTGTGTTCGGGTAAATTCTTCGATTGTTTTTTCAGAGATATAGCGTTTACCTGAATAAATACCTTTTTGAAGAAATAGTTGCATGATTATTGCCAAATCATCTGCAGTTCCAAAGAGCCCTGCATTACCAGAAATACCGCCTAGTAATGAGGCATTTTCATCATGTACCCAACCTTGTGTTAAGGTATGTCTGTATATAGTATCTATTTCAGTAGGAACAATTTTGTTAGTGAAATTTCGAGTACTAGGAAGAAACCCAAAAGTTTTCATACCAAGTGGTTTGTAAAATTCTTGAGCCATATAGTCTTCATACGACGTTCCTGTAATTTGAGATATTAACTCTGGGAAAATTAGAAATGTTAATCCTGAGTACGTATATTTTTTATCAGCTAAAACTTCAGAACGATTTATAATCCTATACATTTTTCTATTGAATCTATTTTTTACATAGATTCCCTCATATGCTTCGTTCTGAAATCTCTTATTCGATGTATTTCGAATAAATCTATTTTTAAACTGACCGTTATTTTTTAAAGTTTTATTTAGAAAAACAATATAAGGCTTAAGCCCTGCTTGATGTGCTAAAATTTCTCGAAGCGAAATGTTTTTCTTGTCTTTCCTGTGTTTCCAAGATTTCCAATAGGTACTGAAAGGTTTGTCTAAATCAAGTTTCTCCTCGTCAACCAATTTCATAATTGCGGGTAACGGACCTAATATTTTAGTTACCGAGGCTAAATCGTAAATGTCGTTTGGGGAAACAGGTTGTATGCTATCATACGTATGAAAACCATAAGTTTCATGAAATATAATATTCCCTTCTTTTGCTATTAATAGCTGTGCTCCAGGAAACGATTCATTTTTTATACCATTCGTTATGATACTATCTACTTTTTGGTAAATACTTAATGAATCTAATTCAAAATGTGCTAAAGAGGACTTTTGTAAACTAGACGCACTTGGCAGCAATAGCATATTCGATTCAATTTCTTGTGCATTAAGCCCAATAAACAATAAACCAAATAGTATTATATGTATTTTTTTCATGAAAAAACGGTCAAGTAATTATCCTATAATCCGTACGACATCTTTCGCAAAATAACTTGCAATAATATTAGCGCCAGCTCTTTTTATAGCAGTTAATTGCTCCATCACTACAGCATCATGATTTAACCAACCTTTTTCAGCGGCTGCTTTTACCATAGCGTATTCACCAGAAACTTGATAAACAGCTACCGGTACATCTACCTCATTTTTAATTTCACGAACAATATCTAAATAACATAAACCTGGTTTTACCATTACAATATCAGCACCTTCTTCAATATCCATCTGAGTTTCTCTAATGGCCTCAAATCGGTTGGCATAATCCATTTGATATGTACTTTTATCTTTAGGGACGTTCTTAATATCTACAGGTGCAGAGTCTAAAGCATCTCTAAATGGACCATAAAATGCACTTGCGTATTTTGCACTATATGCCATAATTCCTGTATTTAAATAGCCTTCATCTTCTAATGCTTCACGAATACTTAAAATACGACCATCCATCATATCACTAGGTGCTACAAAATCTGCTCCTGCCTTTGCGTGCGATATGCTCATTTCTGCTAAAATTTCAACGCTTTCGTCATTTAATATTTGTCCGTCCGCAACAATACCGTCATGACCATATGAGGAATAAGGGTCAAGTGCTACATCGGTCATTATTAACATATCAGGACAGGCATTTTTAACCGTTTTTATGGCTAATTGCATTAATCCGTTTTCATTCAAAGCTTCTGAACCGCTGTTATCTTTTAAATTATCAGGAACTTTTACAAACAATAGGACGGAATGCAAGCCCATTTTCCAAAGTTCTTTCACCTCATTTGTTAAATTGTCTAGGCTAAGACGGTAATAGTTTGGCATTGAAGCAATTTCCTCTTTTATGCCCTTTCCCTCCACCACAAATAGTGGAACCAAAAAATCACTTGGACTAATGATGGTTTCACGTACCAAATTGCGAATAGCTTCTGAGCTTCTTAATCTTCTATTTCTTATAAGTGGGTACATTTTTTTATTTTTATCTATTATTTTATAATGTAATCTCTCCAATCAAATAACAAACGGCATTTCCTGATATTTTAACTCGGTCTCCGTTATATTGACAGTGCAGGTCACCGCCTCGTTCAGAAAGTTGTTTTGCCGATAAATAGGTTTTCCCAAGTTTTTTAGACCAATATGGGGCTAAAGTGGTATGAGCAGAACCTGTAACGGGATCTTCTGGAATACCACATTGTGGGGCGAAAAATCGAGATACAAAATCGACATCATTTCCCTTCGAAGAAACAATGACCCCTCTGCAATCTAATTCATTTAAAAGATGAAAATTTGGGTGTATTGCTTCTATGTCGCTTTGTGTTGCATAGATTAGCATATAATCGGTTTTACCTTTAAAGGTTTCTAACGGTTGTTTACCTATCGCTTTTGAAATATCGGGTTGCTCTGCAACAGGGATTAAATCATCCGTAGGAAAATCCATAGTAAAAAGGCCAGCGTCATTTTTTTGAACCAATAACTCACCACTTCTAGGTGAAATAAACCGAAGCGTATTTTCTTGAAAACCATAGTAATTATAAAGCACAAATGAAGTTGCTAAGGTAGCATGACCACATAGGTCTACTTCAATTTCTGGAGTAAACCAACGAAGCTCATAATGATTTTCTTTTTTAACCGCAAAAGCCGTTTCTGCTAAATTGTTCTCAGCAGCAATCTTTTGCATTAGTCCATTTGAAAGCCATTCATCTAGAATACAAACCGCTGCAAACAGCTTTGTAGTAAATGCATCTATTTGATATATTTTTTGCTTCATGGTAAATTTTTAGTCTATACCAAATTTACGACTAATCTCGTCTGCTTTGTTAATCCACTTTTTGGGCGCGTCAAAGCGATAGCCTATATAGAACTCAAGAAAACTAATAGAATCATCGAGTATTAAATTATCTGCCGAGGTATGTGTCAATAGTTGAGTGTTAATGTTTACCCCACTAAAAAATGTTTCAGAATTGTAACCACCCGTTAATCTAAAAATTAATTGGGCAAGGGCAGTTAATGAAGTTTCTCCTTGTGATTTAGAAAGATTAAAGCCTAAACCACCAGTAGCTCCTGCTGAAATAAGGTAATTCTCTTCGAACACCCAATTATAGTAATACCCGGGACCAACGGCCAGCTTAAAAGAATGTTCTAGCTGGTTCTCAATAATAGGGTCTTCTAATTTAAACTTGGTGTAGTAGTAAGAAATGCTAGGTATAAAACTGCCGACACTCTTTTTTTGCCATTCATTTTGAAAGCCTATTGCACGAAAGGAAAAATCAGGATTAAAAATATAGCTCGATGTACCGCCAATTTTGAAAGTTTTTAAATCATTTATGGGTAAGGTTAAATCTTGTGTTCGTATAAAAAACCCCTTTTGTTTATAGATATCTATGGTCTGCATGTATTGACCAAAAAACGTTCGAATGTTAAACGTAATTAACTTAGATTCCCCGTTGTCTTTATTTTCTGATAAAAAATTGGGTGCATAGCCAAAATCGACTTCTAAAAAGCGAAATAGCACCGATAGGCCTAAATAGCTTTTGTCATTGGGTATAAACTCTGTCTTGTTGCGTGTTATCTTGTCTCTAAGAGTAAAATTATTAGAAGTAGTCTGTAAGGCTAACCGGAAGGTAATTTTATCAGGAAATGCTTCTTTATAGTCTGATTCTTGCGCGATGCCACATTGTGTTAAATAGCACAAGCCAAAAAATAAAATAACTTTTAAACCCATTCTTTAGGATTCATTAGAATTTTCAATAATCGCTCTTCTTCACTGCCTTTGTCGGGGTGATGGTCATATACCCATTGTACATGGGGAGGAAGACTCATTAGAATACTTTCAATTCGTCCGTTGGTCTTTAGACCGAATAAGGTTCCCTTATCATGAACTAGATTGAATTCTACATATCTACCTCTTCTAATTTCCTGCCAATCCCTTTGTTCTGAGGTGTATTCAAGGTCTTTTCTTTTTATAATAATCGGTACATAAGAGTTTAAAAAGCTGTTTCCTACTTCGGTTACAAAATTATACCAAGCTTGCATATCCATTTCTGGTGTTGCTTTGCAATAATCAAAAAATAACCCTCCAAGACCACGCGCTTCATTTCTATGAGTGTTCCAGAAATAATCATCGCAACGTTTCTTGTAGGTTTGGTAAAATGTGTCATTATGTTTGTCACAAGCTTTTTTGCATACATTATGAAAATGAATGGCGTCTTCATCAAAAAGATAATAAGGGGTTAAATCTTGACCACCACCAAACCATTGGTCTACTATCTCACCATTTTTTCCATACAATTCAAAATAACGCCAATTTGCATGAACCGTTGGTGTCATTGGGTTCTTCGGATGTAACACTAAACTTAATCCGCAAGCAAAGAAATTAGCATCTTCCACTCCGAAATAAGCTTTCATACTATCGGGTAGCTCACCATGAACCCCAGATATATTTACTCCACCTTTTTCAAAAACAGACCCATTTTCAATAACTCGAGTTCTACCACCGCCACCTTCTGGTCGTATCCAAATATCCTCTTTAAATTTGGCCGAACCGTCAACTTCTTCCAATTTAGAAGTAATAGTATTTTGTAAATGCTCTATGTAAGCGTAAAATTTATCTTTCATCTTTTTAAAATGTAAAGTTCCATATCTAATGGATCTTCATTAGGGGGCGTATGTTCTTTTTCTAAGATTTTCTCCCAAAGATAACCACAATTTTCTGCTACCTTAATACTACCAATATTCGATTTGTGAACTATAATTCTTAATCTTTCTAGTTGTTGGTTAGTAAAAGCCCATTCTGATATTTTTTGAACGGCAAGAGTTGCAAAGCCTTTATTTTTGAAGGGATAAGCTGTGCAATAGGCAAGTTCTGCTTCTTTGGTACTTCTTTTCAATTCTTTTAAATAAACCAGACCAATGATTTTTCTGTGTTCTAGTTCTTTTAAAGTGAATAGGTATTCTTTGCCAGAAACAAAATCTGAAACTTTTTGTTCGACAAAAATGCTTGATAAATTTGGAGTAAGGTTTGCAGCTACAGTCTTTGGAAAATATCGTTTTAAATAATCGGCATTAGCTGATATAAAATCACACAACCGCCAGCCATCTTTTTCGGAAATAGCATTTATTTCAAATTGGGATAGATGGAATGAATTCATGTTTTTAGGAACAGCTTAAGTAACCTATTAAAAATCTCCTTCCTACCAGTAAATAATTATTCTGCTTTATATTCTTTTACGGCATCAATAAATGCTTTTGCATTTTCTACAGGCACATAAGGTAAAATGCCATGACCTAGATTAACGATATAACTATCCTTGCCAAATTCATTAATCATTTGGTGTACCATCTTTTTTATCACAGCGGGAGGTGATAACAAACGGGCAGGGTCAAAGTTACCCTGTAATGTTATTTTGCCACCACTTAAATAACGAGCGTTTCTAGCAGAACAGGTCCAATCTACACCAAGTGCAGAAGCACCTGATTTCGACATATCACCTAATGCGAACCAACATCCTTTTCCGAATACAATTACTGGGGTTTCGTCTTTTAATGCGTCGATAATTTGTTGAATATATTGCCAAGAAAATTCAGAATAATCGGTAGGGGAAAGCATACCCCCCCATGAATCGAAAACCTGAACAGCATCTACACCTGCAACAACTTTAGCTTTTAAATAGGCTATTGTAGTATCTGTGATTTTTTGTAAAAGTTCGTGAGCAACCAACGGTTGAGTAAAACATAATTCTTTGGCTTTGTCAAAAGTTTTGCTTCCTTGACCTTGAACACAATAGCATAAAATGGTCCATGGTGAACCGGCAAAACCAATTAAAGGAACTTCATCATTCAATTTTTCCTTAGTAGCTTTTATGGCTTCCATCACGTAGCCCAACGTTTCGTGAACATCTGGGACTATTACTCGGTCTAAATCTTTTTGAGAACGAATAGGATGAGGTAAGTACGGACCAAAATTTGGCTTCATTTCCACTTCAATATTCATGGCTTGCGGTATCACAAGAATGTCACTAAACAATATAGCAGCATCCATTCCATATCTACGAATTGGTTGTACGGTAATTTCCGAAGCTAATTCTGGAGTTTGGCAACGTGTGAAGAAATCATACTTTTCTTTGATTGCCATAAACTCAGGTAAGTATCTACCTGCTTGACGCATCATCCAAACTGGTGGCCTTTCAACAGTCTCTCCTTTTAAGGCTCTTAGAAATAAGTCATTTTTTAAGCTCATAGTCTCTTCTTATTCGTCTTTATGAGGAACTTTTATTTTTTGAAGTAATCTGATTTATCGGTGTTCTTGAGATTCAGAATACTTTGCTATTCTCGTAATGACGTCGTTTTTTATTCCCTCTTTAATTGTAGCTAAAAGCTAATTACTAGTTTTTGTAATCTTCGTTAACTAAATCAATAACACTTTCTACCGTTGGTATTTTGGCAACCTTTACTTCTTTAAAGTGTGCTCTTGCTGCTTTTGCAGTCGTTTCTCCAATACAATACGCAATTTTATCAGCAGAATTTTCACTAAGATAGCTTTCCACATTTGAAGGGCTGTAAAACATGATTCCTTTTACCTCCTTTGGTATGGATTTCCCCGATAATTTAGTCCTATATGCTTCAATAGCATTAACTGTAATGTTATTCTCCTCAAGAATTTTTGGTAAATCGTCAAGGCTTATATTGCCATGAAAATACGTGACTTCGGTTCCATCAATAAACTCTACTAAATAATTCGCCAAATCTTTTGCATTGTTTTCGAAATGCGTCACTTTGCCAAACTTATTTTTAATTAATCGTCGAGTTTTTCTACCCACACAGTAGATGTTTTCAAAATTAAGTTCCGCAGCACTACCGCTTGTTAAAACTGCTTCTACGGCATTTTTACTTGTGAAAACAACATTTTTATGAGTCTTTTTCAAGACGATAGGTGAAATACGATTCGGACTAATTTTTATAAAATCATCAGAATCTGCATTTGCGGATATATTTAAACGCAAGTGTTGTTCGTTCGTTAACTTTTTTGTTGAAAAGATATTAACTGCAGCTCCTGCATTGGCCAATTCTGTCATTAATCTTTTACCACCTCTAGCCAAAATACTTTTGGCACAATCAATACCTAAATTTTGATGTTTGCCTAAAGGAGCCGTTAAATCGGCTTCTAATTTTTTACTTCCATCGACATTTAATAAAACCCCCTTAAGAGTTACCATATTTTCTTTGTCAATGTAAGATAGAGCACCAATTGGAGCACTACAACCACCTTCAAGTTCTCTTAAAAATTCTCTTTCTAAGGTAACACAGGTATCTGTTTCTTCATGGTTTAATTGAGAACAGGCTTCGCGAATTTCTTCATCATCCTCCATAGCAACAACCATTATGGCGCCTTGTGCAGGTGCAGGTAGCATCCAAGTAAGTCCTATGGTATTTTCTGGTTCTAATGCTATGCGTTCCAAACCAGCCGCGGCAAATATGGCCCCGTTCCAATCGTTTTCGTAGAGTTTTTCTAATCTACGATTTATGTTTCCTCTTAAATCAACAACTGTGTGGGTAGGATATCTATTTAGCCACTGTGCTTGGCGACGTAAACTGCCGGTTGCAATAACACCTTCACGTTGCCCCAAAAATTCTTCATTTTCTTTGAAAGCAAGAATATCCATGTAATTACCGCGTTTTAAAACTGCAGCTTTCACTATACCCTTTGGTAATGCCGTAGGTACATCTTTCATGGAGTGAACAGCGATATCGATGTCTCCATTGAGCATGGCTACATCTAAAGTTTTTGTGAAAATACCAGTAATGCCTAACTCATACAAAGGTTTGTCTAAGACTATATCTCCTGTTGATTTTACCGGAACTAATTTAACGATATACCCTAAAGCTTGTAATTGGTCCTTAACGGTGTTTGCCTGCCATAACGCTAATTCGCTATCGCGTGTTCCTAATCGTATTACTTTACTCATTTTTGGTCCAATTCTAATTGAAATACTTTTTGGATAAATTCTAAACTTGAATTGGAATCTACCGTGTCATCCTTAAGATGATTTGCAAATTGTGTAGTTATTTTTTGAATGATGCGATTTGTAATTACATCTGCCTGATCTGCGTTGAAATCAACTGTTTTCTTTGATTGATAGTCAAGCTCTTCATCTTTCATGGTCTTCAGCTTTTTCTTCAATGCTTTTATAACAGGGGCAAATTTTCTAGTTTCTAACCATTGGTTGAAATCATGCATTACCTCGTCATTAATAGCTTCTGCTTCTGGTATGAAAAGTTTTCTTCGTTCTAGAGTTTCATCTGTCATTTGAGATAAATGATCTAAATGAATTACTGTGACGTTTTCCATATCTGAAATAGCATCGTCCACATTTTTAGGAACGGATAGGTCCAATATCAGTAATGGCTTGTTTGTATAAATTAACTCTTTCGTAATTGTAGGTTTCTGTGCTCCTGTCGCTACAACCAAAATATCAGATTTTCTAATTTCAGATTGTAAGTCACCATAATCTTTCACCATAAGGTTAAATTTTCCAGCAATTTGTTCTGCCTTGCCTTTAGTTCTATTGATTAAGGTAATATGTGGATTTTTAGTATGCTTAATAAGGTTCTCGCAAGTGTTACGGCCTATCTTACCTGTTCCAAAAAGAAGAATATTCTTATCTGAAACATTAGGGACATTTCGCAATATATATTGAACAGAAGCAAAAGCTACCGAAGTTGCCCCAGAAGAAATTTCAGTTTCATTCTTAATACGCTTGCTTGCTTGTATAATATTATTGCATAAACGCTCAATAAACGGATTTGCAATACCAATTTCTTTAGAGCGCTTGAAGCTTTGTTTTAATTGACTGATGATTTCAAAATCTCCTAAAATTTGACTATCCAGACCAGTACCCACCCGAAATAGGTGATTAATAGCTTCTTTGTTTTTGTAAACATAGGCAACCTCTTGAAAAGCTTCAACAGTGCCGTTTGAATGGTCACATAATAATTTAATAAGTTGAAAGGGATGTTGAGCAAAACCATGCAACTCTGTACGGTTACAAGTAGATGTAGCTAATAGACCGTCAATACCTTGATTCTTAGCTTCTATTAAAAGCTTGTTCACGGCAACTTCATCTAAACTAAATTTACCACGTGCCACGGCATCAGCCTTTTTATAGTTAAGGCCGATTGTGTAAAAAGAGTTGTGTTTAGAAATATGGTAGTCCTTCATAAAGCGGATACAAAAGTATGGCCGTCAATCAAATAAAAATAACGCTTGCGGTACAATTAGTGTCGTCTGCAGAATTTTTAGACGAAATATGATATATATCAGTTTATTAGTATAATTTTATAGGGTTGTCAGGTAAAAGCATACAAACTATTTAGATGCTTTCTAAATAGATTAAAATTTATTTCACTAAAATGGAGGTTAAAAATAACGCTCAAAGGTCATATAATGAAGTCTTGATTGAAGACGGATTTTACGTATTAAAATTTCAGAATGAGGAAGATATTAATGTTAACTTTTCTCGAGAAATTAATAAGAAATTTATTCAATTTCATTTTTGTTTGAAGGGTAAGGGCACATTTTCGTTTAATCAAGGTAGTTATAGTTTAAATGTTACCGAAGAGAACTCTTTATTACTCTACAATACACAGTTGGATCTTCCATTAGATTTAAAACTGGACGCTAGATCATCGATAGTATCGGTAGTAATGA
>CAXBIJ010000056.1:0-14374 GCA_963975675.1 uncultured Maribacter sp.
TCTAAATCTTTTTCAGTTCCAAAATTAGGGTCTAATGTAGTCCAGTCCTTAGCCCAATACCCATGGTAAGCATAGGTGTTGCCAGTACCTTCATCGGTTGCACCATGAACTTGTTCTATTACAGGGGTAAACCATATTGCATTTACGCCAAGTTTAGTGAAATAACCTTCATTGATTTTTTGGGTAATGCCTTGAATGTCACCACCCATAAATCCTCTAAGCTTTCCGGTAGCTTCATCTCTTTCAAAGTTTAAATCATTTTCTGGATTACCATTATTAAAACGATCCGTAAGTAGAAAATATATAGTAGCGGCCTCCCATTGAAAATTTGGATTCTTTTTAGCTGTTACAAGGGTGTCGTTATGAGAGGATGTGGTTTTAGAAGTATCTTTTGCGTTCGGTTGGCAAGATGCTAGAACGATAGCAAACAGTACTAAAAAGTATAAATTTTTCATTTCCTAATTATTTCGTCTAAAGCTATAACAAGGATATGAATCTAAAAAATATTATTTTTTTCTATTTAGAACTTTATATTCTTCATAACAACTGCTAATGGCATCTAGAATTTGAAGGTCATTAGCTGTAGTAATAAAAGACTTAGAATAATTACAGTTGTTTAAAATGTCTTGAATGTCTACTTTTTCTAACTGAAGAAATTCTGTTAATGTTTCACGATCAAACTTAGAAGCAAGCAAATTGCGAATTTCGTCATCTTCTCGCATTTGTCTAAGCTTACGCATTTGAGCAGGTTTTTTACCAAACAAGTTTCGGAGTAAATCTGCAGGATTTAAAATAGCACCCAAAACTTTAGTTACTGCACTAGGGTTTTTGTTACCACCTTCATAGCTTACACCAAGACCCGATATACTATATTGATACGCATTATTGATAGGAAGGTTTTTTACATCAATTTCTAAATAACCAGTAAGCTGATATGGTCTTACAATAACTTCCTCTAATGCATACGCTAGTTCAGTTAATGCTATCTCAGTATTTTTGAATTTGAACATGTCGTTGGTAACCCTTATTTTTTGGGACTTAAATCCAAGAAAAGAAAAATAAAGTGTATCATTTACAGCTGCGGCAATTGAAAACTCACCTTTTTCATTGGTAATAGTACCAAAAACTTGATTAAGGTTGACAACATGAACACTTTCAAGCGGTTCTTCTGTTTGTGCATTAATAACAACTGCACTTAAGCGTTGATTTTCTTCTGTTTCTTGTGAAAAACCAATAAGTGAAATGAAAGTAAATAAAACGGATAAAAAATATTTCATGCTATTAACGCCAAGTTTAAGGATGCAAACAAAATAAAAAAAATACGCCGAAGCGTATTTTTAATATACAATTAACTAAAAGAAATCTCCCTTTCTTTTAGTGCTACGTCTTTTTCCGGCGTTAGGACTACTTGATTCACTTCTACCTCGGCTTCTTCCTTTAGATTCACGATCGCCATCTTTTCTTCCTTTGCTACCACGATCATCATCTCTTCTGCCGCTTCTTTTTCCTCTAAAGCCGCCGCCACCGCTGCCGCCACTTCTGCGATTACCGCCTCCGCCACCACCAGGGTTTTTAGAAACTTCTACATTTACAAATCTTCCATCAACCTTAAAATCAGTAAACTTTTCAAGAATTTGTTGGGTAGATTCAGATTCGGTATTAAAAAACGAAAAACTTTCTTTTACATCAACTTTAAAAACATCTTCTTGGCCTAAACCTACAGTATCTCTAATGAAATCTTTTAAAGTCATCCAATCATAACCATCCTTTTCACCAACGTTTATGAAATAACGAACAGCACCACTAGTTGGTGTTTCGCCACCTCTTCTACCATCACTTCTGTCTCTATCACTATCATTGTCTCTATCTCTACCACTACCAGAAGAATTTAAATCTTTAGTCTTGTTGTAATAGTTAGCGAATCTTGTGAATTCTACTGATACAATTTTTTTAATCAGTTCTTCACGGTCAATTCCTTGAAGAACATCATTGATTGCAGGTAAATAATTCTCTACATCGGTATTGATTTTTGTGTCCTTGATTTTGTTTGCCAAGTGATACAATTGAATCTCACAGATTTCCATTCCGGAAGGAATTTGTTTAGCTATAAATTTCTGATTGATTTTGTTTTCAATAGCTTTAATCTTACGTTGTTCACTTCGTGTGATGATGACCATTGAGATACCTGACTTACCAGCTCTACCGGTTCTACCACTTCGGTGTGTATAGGTTTCAATTTCGTCAGGTAATTGATAATTGATTACATGAGTAATATCATCAACATCAATACCACGTGCAGCAACATCAGTTGCTACAAGCATTTGAATTTGTCTTTTACGAAAAGAATTCATTACCAAATCACGTTGGTTTTGGCTTAAATCTCCATGTAAAGCACCGGCATTGTATCCGTCTTCAATTAATTTTTCGGCAACTTTTTGAGTATCACGTTTTGTTCTACAGAAAATTACAGAAAATATATCTGGATTTGTATCTGCTAATCTTTTTAAAGCAGGATAACGATCTCTACCACCAACAACATAATACTCATGTTGCACGGTCGATGCTCCTGAGTTCTTTGCTCCCACTGTAATCTCTTGTGGAGAATGCATAAATTTCTTTGCAATTATAGAAACTTCTTTGGGCATGGTTGCAGAGAACAACCATGTAGATTTATCATTAGGGGTACCAGAAAGAATATCTTTAATATCTTCCATGAAGCCCATATTTAGCATTTCATCTGCCTCATCTAGAATACAATAGTCAATCTTGGAGATATCTACAAGACGTCTACTGATCATATCTTTCATTCGACCAGGAGTAGCAACAATAATTTGAGCACCTTTTTTAATCTGTCTTGCTTGGTCTGTAATGCTAGCACCACCATAAATGGCAACTACATTTATATTGCGTTCGTATTTTGAATACGCTTGCATTTCCTTGGTAATCTGTAAGCAAAGCTCACGGGTAGGAGATAGTATTAAACCTTGTGTGGTTCTACTGTTACTATCAATTTTTTGAATTAATGGAAAACCGAATGCGGCAGTTTTACCTGTTCCGGTTTGCGCTAAGGCAACCAAATCGGTTTCACTTTCCAATAAAATAGGGATTGCTTTTTCTTGTACTTCTGAAGGGGTTTCAAAACCCATGTCAGTAATAGCGTCTAATAAGGACTTTTGCAGTCCTAATGCTTCAAACTTTGTCATAAATATGTTATACTAAATCGCAAATATGAATGTTGCATAGAGCGATTATCGTTTATAACCTATTTAGACTCAGCGCAACACATGCTATACTAGCGGCGTTAATTAATTTGCAAAGGTACTGCGAATAATTGGACTGGTATAATAAATAATTTATGAACACTAAGGAGCCAATAAATAGCCGTAAATAGATAGGATAGTGGCTGTAATACCAAAGATAATCATCATTACAATCAAGCTTTTTTGTAAAATTGGGTTATCATATATGATGATGCAAACAGCACCTAGTACAATACAAATTTGAAAGAAAAGTAATGCGTAGTCGAATTTTTTGGTTGCGTAGTCATAGGTTTGTGTCAATTGCTCCCATTCTTTAACGCCTGTAATTACACCCATTTCACCTTCTATGTCTTGAACCCAGTTTTCTTTTCCAACCTTAGTAGACCCTAAAAGTATCTCTGTTTTTTCTGCCTCATATTTAACTATCTTTTCCTCTACATCAGCTATTTTTTGTTTAATTACGGGTATGTTGCCTTCGGTTACCATTCCACTTTGAACTAGGGCACCTAAATAATCGAGTTCGCTCTCTTTTAGACTTTCTTTAATGCTTTTAGATTGATACCAACTTGAGTAACTTATTACATTATTGTGAGCAATCATCATTTCTTCCTCTAACTCTCCATTTACCATTTGTGAAATGGCCATGAGTGCTGCAAATAGCGCAATTAACACACCACCAATTGCTTCAGCCCGTTCTGATGCAACAGATACTTCAACGGTTTCTCTATTTTTTTTATCCTGTAACATTAATATTGTTTAAATATGCTATCAATTTTTGAACTGCTTGGCCACGATGACTTATACTATTTTTTACAGACAAAGGTAATTCAGCAAATGTTTCTTCATAACCATTTGGTTTGAATATTGGGTCATAACCAAAACCATGTTGGCCTTTTTGAGTGGTTGTTATTACACCGTTTACTTTACCTTCAAATATATGTGTTTCTCCATTTATATTTAAAGCGATTACAGTTTTGAAATGTGCTGTTCTATCATTCTTATTTTCTAATTTTTTTAATAGCTTGGACATATTTGCCCGTGGATCGTTTTGTTCGCCGGCATAACGTGCAGAATATACACCAGGTTCGTTATTTAGCGAGTTTACTAATAGTCCTGTATCATCTGCAAAACAAGGTAGCTGGTAGTTTTTAGTGATAAAATCAGCTTTTATCCTGGCATTGCCTTCTAACGTGTTTGCTGTTTCAGGTATCTCGTCTGTGCAACCTATAGTATCTAAACTCACCAGTTCAATAGATGCGGGCAGTAGTTGTTGAATCTCTTTTAACTTATTAGAATTGTGTGTTGCGAATACAAGCTTCATGTTCTTAATTTGTGAACTGGTTTATTGAATTTTGAAGGTCAAAAGTAGTAATTTTATAAAATGGAATTAAAGTTACCACCTGCTTTGGTGTTTTTACTCTTCGGATTGGCTATGTATATTTTGGCTACATTTTTGCCTTTTGGGTTTTTTGATTTTTTTGGTCGTTTATTTCTTTTTAAAGTTCTATTGGTTTCTGCTGTACTAGTTGGGCTTCTTGCACTTTTTCAATTTTATAAGGCAAAGACTACTGTGGATCCTACTAAACCTGCTAAAGCTTCTAATTTAGTGGTTAACGGAATATTTAAATTTTCTCGCAATCCAATGTATTTAGCTATGCTACTTGTTTTATTGGCATTGGGGGTAATTTTGGGAAATGCCTTTAATACCTTAATAGCCGCCGCCTTTGTAGGGTATATGAATCGTTTTCAGATTATACCTGAAGAGCGTATTCTCTTAAATAAATTTGGTCGGTCTTACAAGGAGTATTGTACGTTGACAAGACGTTGGTTTTAGAAAATCATGGTTAAATCTATATATTAGCACTAAAGCTTATATTTTTAAATATTATTTAATTCGCTTATAATTTAATATATTAGCTTTTTAATTAATAAACATGATAGCTATAATTACCGGAGATATTATTAATTCTGAAAATCATCCTAGTTCACAATGGATAGATTTATTGAAGCAATACTTCAGCCAGTTCGGTGATTCACCAATGAATTGGGAAATTTACCGTGGTGATGAGTTTCAATTGAAAGTCACAGAGAAAAATGCTTTATTTACGGCAATTCGTATTAAGGCAATGTTGAAAGCTATAAAAGGGTTAGATGTAAGAATGAGTATTGGTATAGGTTTAGAAACTTATATTGGTACAGGTGTTACTGAATCTAATGGGCCAGCATATCAACGTTCAGGACGAAATTTTGAATCAATAAAAGAAAGCAAAGTAAATATTAGTATTGCTACAGGTGACGCGAAAAAAGACCTAACACTTAATTTGATATTACAATTGGCGTTAGATTTTATGGATGATTGGAGTGTTGTATCTGCTGAAATAGTAACCCTAGTTTTAGACCATCCTACGTATTCACAAAAAGAAATTGCACAAAAGTTAGGAATTAAACAGTCTGCTGTTAGTCAACGATTAAAAAGAGCAAGATTGCACCTCGTTTTAGATGTATTATCTTATTATGAAGAGGTGATAACAGATAATTAATATGTTGATATTCATAAAATTTATATTAGGCCATTTAATAGGTGATTTTATTCTACAGCCAATAAAATGGGTGATTCATAAAGAATCGAATAAGATTAGGTCAAAATACTTGTACTTACATGTGCTGTTGCATTTTGCTATATATATGCTTCTTTTATGGGATTTGTCTTTATGGAAATTAGCACTAATTATTACCATAGGGCATTTCATTATAGATGTATTGAAATTGTATACCAATTCATTTTTTAAAAATAAAAGTATTCCTTTTTTTATCGACCAAGGGCTACATGTTGCACTTATGTATTGCTGTGTTTTTTATACAAATTTATACGAGCATACGCTAACACTCTTTCAAAACTTAGATTGGTCTTTAATAACAGCCATTGTTTTTGTTACCTATCCAGCAGCAATTATAATGGGAAAGATTCTTGATGGGATGTCGAACCAAATAGAAACAGATCATAAATCATTACCAAATGCAGGTAAATATATTGGCATAATAGAAAGACTGTTCGTTTTCATCTTTATAGTCATTGGTAGGTGGGAAGTAATTGGTCTGTTGATTGCTGCAAAATCAGTTTTTAGGTTTAATGACTTGAAAGAGCGAAATAATAGAAAGCTTACTGAATATATTCTGATAGGTACGTTAGTCAGTTTCGGATTGGCGATTTTAGCCGGACTTCTATATATTTCTCAATGAATACATTAATGAAAAATAATAATCAATTATTAACCATTTTTCTATTTTTCTTTGGTTACATATCCTTTTCACAGACTAAAGATTTTAAAACTTTTGATGGCGTAACCATTGCTTTTAATGATGAGGGAGAAGGTGAGCCGGTATTATTGATACACGGATTTATAAATTCGAGAAAATCATGGGATAACACAAAATTGAAAAAAGATTTAATTAATAAAGGATATCGAGTTATCGTGCCTGATTTACGTGGTAGTGGCGATTCAGACAAGCCACAAGAAGATAAAGCATATCAAAATGATGCAGAAGTTATAGATTTAAAATTATTGCTAGACCATTTGAATATTCAAAGCTATAAGGCTGTTGGGTATTCTAGGAGTAGTATTGTTTTAGCTAAACTATTGACTATTGATAAGCGAATTGAAAAAGCGGTTTTAGGAGGTATGGGTATAGATTTCACAAATCCGCAATGGGATAGGCGAATCATGTTTGCGAAAGCTTTTGATGGTGACGTGAATGAAGAAACTAAAGGTGCTGTAACCTATGCTAAATTGATACATGCAGATTTCCGTTCACTCCATCTCCAGCAAAAATATCAACCAGTAACTTCATAAAGAAAATTAGGAAAAACTAAGATTGATGTTATGGTAATTTGTGGAGATGAAGATTCGGATAATGGAAATGCCAAAGAATTGAGTAATGATTTTACAAATGGAATACTAGTAAGAGTACCAGGAGATCATAATGGAACATATAAAACCGCAAATTTTTCTAATGAAATACTTCGGTTTTTAGATTAATTCTAATTGTATTTGATGGTTTTACATCAGAACTAATCATTTTTGTTTTATTTACGAGATAACATTAATCAGGATAAATTAAATTTTTACTTTTGCTTCTTATTTTAATCGCAAGAATGCTAAATAAAACAAAGGGTTGTAATGGTCGAAGTGAGTAGGAAATACGTTTTTGATTTTGATAGTACCTTAACCAGAGTAGAGGCCTTAGATGTGCTTGCGGAAATGACTTTAAATGGCAAGTCGGACAAAGATGATATTATAAAGGAAATTCAAAAAATAACTAATCTAGGTATAGATGGTGATATTTCTTTTACCGAATCTTTAGAGCGCAGAATTAAACTTTTACATGCCAAGAAAGATGATTTAGAAGGCCTTGTAAAAGAACTTCGTAGTAAAATATCGAAGTCTATAGAATCAAATAAAGAATTTTTTGAAAAATACGCAGATGATATTTATGTAATATCATGTGGTTTTAAAGAATTTATAGACCCAATAGTTAAAGAATATAATATTCCGTCGGATCGTGTGTATGCAAATACATTTAAGTTCGACCAAGATGGAAATATCATCGGTTTCGATGAGAAAAATGTACTATCTCAGCATAATGGCAAGATTGATTGTCTTAGGCAAATGAACTTGGATGGAGAGGTTCAAGTAATAGGAGATGGTTACAGTGATTATGTAATGCGCGAAGCAGGTATAGCACATAAGTTTTTTGCTTATACTGAAAACGTACATAGAGAAAAAGCCGCTAATAATGCGGATTATGTTACACCAAGTTTAGATGAATTTTTATTTGTGAACAAGTTGCCAAGAAATATCTCGTATCCGAAAAATAGGATTAAGGTCCTATTATTAGAAAACGTGCACACCGCTGCATTTGAAAATCTTTCTGAAGATGGATTTTCTGTTGAATTAATAAAGAACAGTTTATCTGAAGATGAGCTAATTGAAAAAATAAAGGGCGTACACGTTTTAGGTATACGTTCAAAAACGCAAGTAACACAAAAGGTTTTAGACGCTGCCGACAAACTTTTGGTAGTAGGTGCTTTTTGTATTGGAACCACCCAAATTGATTTAGAGAGCGCTAAGAAAAAAGGGGTTGTAGTATTTAATGCACCTTACAGCAATACAAGATCTGTGGTAGAATTGGCGATAGGTGAGATTATTATGCTAATGCGTAGTGTATTTGACCGTAGTAGAGAGATTCATGAAGGGCAATGGCAAAAAACAGCTTCTGGATCTCGCGAGGTACGCGGTAAAAATTTAGGTATAGTTGGTTATGGAAATATTGGTAAGCAATTATCTGTATTGGCTGAAGCTATGGGTATGCGTGTATACTATTATGATGTAGATGATAAATTGGCCTTAGGCAACGCTGTTAAATGTGGTACGTTAGAAGATTTATTGAACGTTTCAGATGTTGTTACTTTACACATCGATGATAATAAAGCAAATAAGAACTTTATTGGTGAGCGTGAAATAAAGCAAATGAAAAAGGGAGCAATGTTAATTAACCTTTCAAGAGGGTTTGTAGTTGATATTGATGCACTTGCTGAAGGTTTAAAAAGCGGACATATTGGTGGTGCAGCGATTGATGTGTATCCTGATGAGCCTGCTAGTAATGGAGAGTTTCACACTAAATTACAAGGATTTTCGAATGTAATTTTGACGCCTCATGTAGGTGGTAGTACCGAAGAAGCGCAACGTGATATTGCAGACTTTGTACCGAATAAGATTATGGACTACATTAACACTGGTAATACGGTAGATGCTGTTAACTTTCCGAATATTCGTTTGCCTAAGCAGAATAAAGCACACCGTTTTCTTCATATACATAAAAACGTGCCGGGCATAATGGCTAAGATTAATAAAGTATTGGCAGAATATGAGTTGAATATATCTAGTCAATATCTTTCTACCGATAATGAAGTTGGTTACGTGATAACAGACTTAGATAAAGAGTATAATAAAGATGTTTTAAAGGCTTTGAAAAAGGTAGAAAACACTATTAAGTTTAGAGTTCTTTACTAGTTTTTTGAAATTTTTTAATATGCAACTTGAGCTTAAATTTAGTTTAAGTTGCATTTTTTTTATTGATGGTGATATGGCTCATTTTTAAGGATTGTAAAAGCCCTATAAACCTGTTCGGTAATAAATAAACGTACCATTTGATGGGAAAAAGTCATTTTAGAAAGACTTATTTTTCCTGAAGCCTTAGCATATACCTCATTGCTAAAACCATAAGGCCCGCCGATTAAGAAAACCAATTGTTTGATTCCTGAATTCATTTTCTTTTGAAGATATTGTGAGAATTCTACAGAAGTAAACTGTTTTCCCTTTTCATCAAAAAGAATTAAAACATCTGTTGGTGAAAGCTTTTTAAGGATTAGTTCACCTTCTTTATTTTTTTGCTGTTCCTCAGACAGGTTTTTAGTTTTCTTTAAATCAGGAATAATCTCAATTTCAAAATTAATATAATGTTGCAATCGTTTTTCATAAACATCAATAAGCTCTTGTAGTTTAGAACTATCGGTCTTGCCGATGGCTAAAAGTTTTATAGTCATCTTTCAAAAGTAAATCAATTTCGCAAATGTCTTTGTAATTTAGCAATACAATAGATTTTATAAAATATGATTTCAAAAAAGCAATTTAAGGAAGAGGTTTCATTAATCATAGCAAATGCCATTCGCGAAGATGTTGGTGATGGCGACCACAGCTCCTTGGCTTGTATACCAGATACGGCTGTTGGTAAAGCAAAATTGTTGGTTAAAGATGAAGGTATTATTGCTGGGGTAGATTTTGCAGAATTAGTATTTTATTTTGTTGATCCAAACTTGAAAATCGATGTACGTATAAAAGATGGATCTCCTGTAAGCCATGGCGATATAGTTTTTTATGTAGAGGGTAGTTCTCAAAGTATTTTAAAAGCTGAACGTTTGGTATTAAACGCCATGCAGCGCATGAGTGCAATAGCTACAAAAACAAAGATGTTTGTGAATTTGCTTGAAGGCACAGACACGAAAATTTTAGACACTCGTAAAACAACACCAGGTATTAGAGCTTTAGAAAAATGGGCAGTAAAAATTGGAGGAGGAGAAAACCATAGATTTGCTCTATATGATATGATTATGTTAAAGGATAATCATATAGATTTTGCTGGCGGAATAACAAAAGCAATTGACAAGACTAAAGATTACTTGAAAGAAACAGGAAGAGATTTAAAGATTATTGTAGAGGCAAGAAATTTAGAGGAGATAAAAGAAATTTTAAAATCTGATGGAGTTTACCGTATTTTAATTGATAACTTCGATTATAAGGATACGAAAGAAGCTGTTAGGTTAATAGGGGATACCTGCCTCACAGAATCATCGGGTGGTATTAATGAAAAGACAATAAGAGAATATGCAAATTGTGGGGTGAACTATATTTCATCGGGGGCATTAACGCATTCTGTTTACAATATGGATTTGAGTTTAAAAGCAGTGTAGATGTCATTAGAGGTCGAGGAAAAGTTAGAGAAAATCCCTATAATAAATTGGTTAGTCAGGCTATTGAAAAAGCTTCGATTGCCTGGTTTTGAAGGTCTTTCTGTATATGATTTATTAGAAATGTACGTGTTTGGTATTTTAAAGGGTACGCTTTCTACACGTGCTAGTGCTATTGCATTTAGTTTATTTATGGCCTTGTTTCCTTTGTTGATATTCATGGTTACATTAGTGCCATTTTTGGTGTCTTATATTAGTATTGAACATGGCGACTTTGATGTTCAATTTAGGTTGTTCTTAGAATCTTTTTTACCTAGTGCAACAGGTGATTATTTTGGTGAAGTATTTCAACAAATTAAGGATCAAAAAAGAGGAGGTTTATTATCATCTTCATTTTTACTTTCAATATTTTTAATCGCAAATGGTGTAAATTCTATTTTCGGCGGATTTGAAACTTCGTATCATATAGAAATAACACGTCATTTTTTTAGACAATATATCTACGCTTTAATGGTGGGTCTTATTTTGGCTATATTGATTATACTTGGCTTTGTAGCGTTCATATATTTTGAGTTTTATATATTGGGTTATCTGTCTGAATTTGCAGCTAGACAAGGGGGGTATATTCTTGGCGAAGATGAAGTGGTTGGTGTTCAGCTTGGTAGCGTGCTTTTCTTTATCATCTTATCGTATTTTACGACAGCTATTTTATATTATTTTGGAACTAGAGAAGGTAAGCAAGCGAGTTTCTTTTCTTTTGGTGCATTAATGACAACAATTTTGTTTGTAATTACTTCATACCTTTTCGGTATTTACGTTGAGAAATTTGCTAGATACAACGAATTGTACGGAGCATTGGGAGGTTTATTGATATTAATGGTTTACATCTGGTTAAATTCTAATATATTGCTACTTGGGTTCGAGTTAAATGCATCCTTAAATACCTTAAGAAAAATCACTAAAAAAGAATGATAAATCAAACTGTTCAACTAAGTATTCTATTTTTCCTTTTATTGTCTATGAATGTTTCAGCCCAATCCGTTTTTGGAAAATGGAAAACCATTGACGACCGTACTGGTTTACCTAAAGGTTTAATTGAGATTTATAAGAAAGATGGGTTAATGTATGGTAAGGTGATTAAAATTTTAGAAGAAGGAATGGATGGTGTAACCTGTGTGAAATGTGATGGAGAATTAAAGGATATGCCTGTTGAAGGTATGGAGATTATTACTGCAGGTAAGAAACACGAAGATGGTGAATGGAAGGGAAAAAGATTGTTTGACCCACAACAAGCAATGACGTTTAGATTTAAAATATGGTTGAATCCAGATAATCACAATGAATTAAAAGTAAGAGGATATTTAGCATTCATCTTCAGAACTCAGACTTGGTTGCGAGTGGAAGGATAGTTATGGCGAATTTTATTAATGTAATATTACCAATTCCTCTAGAGCGAAGTTTTACTTACAGTATAACAGAAGAGGAAGCAACACTGTTACTTCCAGGCATGCGTGTAGCCGTACCTTTCGGCAAATCAAAAATATATACAGGCATTGTACATAGCGTTCATCAAACTCCTAATGAAGCTTATGAGGCAAAAGAAATACATCAGCTTCTAGACGATTATCCGATTATAAATCCAATCCAGCTTAAACATTGGGAATGGATAGCTTCGTACTATATGTGCACGTTAGGTGAAGTAGTACGTAGTGCATTACCAAGTGCTTTTTTGTTAGAGAGTGAAACATTAGTTCTACGAAATAACGAATACGAGGTTGATGAAAATGAACTTTTAGATGATGAGTTTTTAGTGTTTGAAGCGCTGCAGCATCAATCTATACTAAAGGTTCAAGAAGTATCTGCTATTGTAGAACGTAAAAATGTGCTACCTATTCTTCAAAGATTATTAGAGAAAAAAATCATAGTTCTTAAAGAAGAAGTTTACGAACAGTATAAACCTAAATTAGTTAGGTACGTTAAGTTGGGTGCAGAATATGGTAGAGACGATAAACTAGAAGAACTTCTAAATTCATTGACAAGAGCTCCTAAGCAAAGTCAGGTAGTATTGACGCTTTTTCAATTGCAGGGTAGAAGTCAAAAACCTATAAAAGTTTCAGAATTAGAGAAGGCAAGTAATACATCTAAAGCAGTAATAAAGTCATTGGTCGATAAAGGAATCTTAGAAGAATATTTTATCAAAACTGACCGCATCAATTATGATGGAAGTTCTGATGAATCTGAAACCAAAGATTTAAACGAATATCAGAAATCTGCTTTGATAGATATTAAAGCTGCTTTTAAAGAAAAGAAGGTAACGCTATTAAAAGGAGTTACATCGTCTGGGAAGACCGAAGTATATGTAAAGTTGATTGAAGAATGTTTAGAAAAGGGCTTACAAGCCCTTTATTTACTTCCAGAAATTGCGTTGACCACACAACTAATCAGTCGTTTGCAAGAATATTTTGGGGAGAAAATAGCAGTTTATCATTCTAAATATAATGTACAAGAACGTGTAGAGGTGTGGCAAAATGTATTGCAAGCTAAACCCAAGGCACAGTTGGTTATTGGAGCAAGATCTGCAATGTACCTACCTTTTGGAAAATTGGGTTTGATTATTGTTGATGAGGAACACGAAAGCTCTTTTAAGCAATATGACCCTGCACCTAGATATCATGCAAGAGATGCCGCTATTGTTTTAGGTAATTTACATACTGCCAATGTGTTATTAGGCTCAGCAACACCAAGTATTGAGACGTATTATAATGCTAAAACCGGTAAATATGGTTATACAGAAATTACTAGACGTTATGGTAATGTATTGATGCCAGAAATGGAGTTGGTCGACATAAAGGAAGCGACACGTAAGAAAAGAATGAAAGGGCATTTTTCTGAAAGACTGATATTGGAAATGCAAGAAACACTAATAGAAGGCAATCAAATAATACTGTTTCAGAATAGAAGAGGGTTTGCACCATTATTGGAATGTTTAACCTGTGGACATTCTCCCCAATGTCCAAATTGCGATGTTAGTCTTACCTATCATCAATATAGAAATCAATTACGTTGTCATTATTGTGGTCATCATACTGCTTTGCCAGAAAGTTGTTTTGCCTGTGGAAGTCCTAATTTAGACACTAAGGGATTTGGAACCGAACAAATAGAAAAAGAAGTTCTAGAACTATTTCCAGAAGCAAAAGTTGGCAGAATGGATTTAGATACAACTCGTGGTAAACATGGTTATGAAAAGATAATTACTGCTTTTGAGCAACAAGAATTAGATATTTTAGTAGGTACGCAGATGCTGACTAAGGGCCTCGATTTTAGAAATGTAAATTTAGTTGGGGTAATGAATGCAGATTCTCTCTTGAATTTTCCCGATTATCGTGCTCACGAAAGAACGTATCAATTATTGACCCAAGTATCGGGTAGGGCAGGGCGTACAAAAAAGAGAGGTAGGGTAATTATTCAAACTTATAATCCTTTTCATCAAATTTTAAAACAGGTTACTACAAGCGATTATGACGGAATGTATTCTGAGCAGTTGTATGAGCGAGAGCAATTTAAGTATCCACCGGTCAACAGAATTATC